>WFOZ01000251.1 GCA_015487825.1 Planctomycetaceae bacterium | reverse complement strand
GACTATTCTGGTTGCCTTGGGAATTGCCAGAGTAGTCGCAGCGGCGGTTATCTCTATTTTCAAAAATCAGGCGGTGCGCAGGCAACTGGAATTATTTTGTCCTCACGTTCAGGAAGGAGAAGCCTCACTTCAAAAAAACTCTTATGATGTTGTTGCTGCTGCTGCTGATGATGATGATGATGCGCAGGATGAACTGCTGGATTTGGATGAACCAGAGCAGGCGATTTCAGGCATCCAACAGACCATTGCTCAGTTTGCAGAGGAACCGTTAGAGACTTCTGAGACTCAACCAGAGCAACAGCAGGAGATAAAAGATTCAGTAACGGCAAAACCGGAGAAAACGGAAGCGTTCGCCGACACTCTGGCCAGGCTTGTGGGGCTGCTTATTTATCTGATTGTTTTTCTCCCTGTCTTTATGGTTGCTGCGGAAATCTGGAGTTGGTCAGATACAAGCAATGCCATTTCCAATATCTGGGGATGGTTAATTCCTTTGGTTGGCCTGGCTGCTATTATTCTGCTTGGCTGGTTTGCTCTTACCGCGGCAGTGATCGCGGTCATCCCGGTTTCTCAAAGACGCTCTGTAATGATCGGTACCACTCTGCTGGCAATGGTTATCCTTGTGGCGAGCTACAACACATTATTCGCACTGATATTTTCAGTAGCAGTAATCATTTTCGCCTGGATTACGCGTAACGATCTTCCCGATGCACTGGCCGGCTGGTATTTGAAATCTCAGTCGAATCTTTCCGCCAAAACGCCTCTGGGCCCCGGAAAAATTGTTCGCGTCCAATTGTTAACCAGTGACCTGAAGACTGTCAACGGCTCGTTTCGCGTTCGCAATCGCCACGTTCTTCGCTGCTATCTTGACGGAACCATGATCGCAGAATTACGCATGATTCCGATTGACGAAACCGGAAATCCGGTTGGCGCCAAAACAGAAGGGGCGGATGAACTGCAGATAACTTCATAACGCCGGCATTCTTAAGATTTTCGATATCCTGCCAAACAGAACCGTTCTGAATGACGTAAATGGTGTTGAATCTCATTGCGATCTGTTTCTCTGTTTTAATCCTGCGTATTTCTTCCTACAATCCCCCATATTCACTCCCCGATCGTATGAGTTGGAGTTGATATTTCCTCATAAACAGACCTGTACCACCTACAACCGTTTTATTGACTTATGCAAGGCATCAAGTATTCATTCGGTTAAGGCGGTCAAAACAAGCCAGCCGTGCTGGGAAAATCGATGGTTCATAAAAAATCCGTAATTTCACCTTCAGACAGCGACTATACGCTTGGCCTGAAAAGGCCCGGCCTGGCAGCTTTTTTAAGCTGGCTGATCCCTGGTGCTGGCCAAATGTATCAGGGGCGGACTTTCAAGGGTGTCCTGTTCTGTATTTGTATTCTGGGGATGTTCTTTTGCGGCGTGCAAATGGGCGAAGGGCGTCCGGTTTACTGTTATTACGAAATTGAAGCAGACCGGGCGAATAACCAAAATGGTGCTGTCAGGCGTTTTCGCAATTACGGCTACATTTCCCAGTTTCTTGTCGGTTTGCCTGCCCTGCCCGCTTTAGTTCAGTCGAAGCGGTTCGATTCTGCCGAGAATACTTACGGTCTGGACGGCCCGGTGGATGAACTGTTTGAGGGAGTTCTTCTGGGAGGAGAAGAGAAGCAGGTTCAGAAAATTGTCGGGACGATCAACCTGCATCAGAGAGCTGGTTTACAGGGCCCTGAAATAGAAGGACGTTTTCTGGGAACTTTGCAGCCGTCCGGGGTAAGCGTTGATCTGGAATTGAGTGAAAATAATTTCGCTGACAATGTCAGTTATATCGGCCGGAAAATTTCTGCGGATCCCCAAAAACATGTGGCCCTCGAAGTGGTGAAGATTGTCAAAGGACCGGAAAATCTGGGAAGATTTTTGCAGGGCACAATTCCCAGACCATTTCATAACTGGTATCAGGTGCCGCTTCAGGATTCTCAGTTGCAGGATATGAATGCCCGGTTGGGAAAACGGTGGGAACTGGCGATGGTATTCACCTGGATTGCCGGTCTGTTGAACATTCTTGTTATCTGGGATGCCTACGAAGGGCCGGCCTACGATTTTCTTCCGCAACTGGAAGAAGATAAGAATCAGAAAAAACCTGAGCCAGCCCGGGCCAGGCCATCGAATAAAGCGGAATCAAAGCCGGAACCAGCGACTTCGAAAGTAAAAACATGAATCTCATTCCAAATTCAATCACCATCCTGGCTCAGTTGCCTGTGCTGTATTATATGTTTCCGCTGACCGCAGCGATTTCGCTGGTTTACAGTGCCAGTCGATATGAAGATCCGCAGGCGATTCTTAAAAAATCATTCCGCCTGTTTATGCAGATCATCATATTCATGCTCGGAATCCTGCTGCTGTTGTATATCCTTTCGGTGAACCTGTAAGCGAATTCAAACGCCCGGCAAACAACCTGTTGTTTGCTTGCCGGAATTCCCTGAAGCCGTCAAGTATCGCGGATTAGAACGACAACCGATCGAGCCTGCACCTGATATCGAGGTTGTTCCAGAAGCGTTCGGTTGGTGATGTCGCGGATATCCAGTGGGGAATCCAGAGAAGTATCGATGACACGCTTCCAGTGCAGGTTGCTGCCTCGATAAATACCGAAGTCGATTTCGTGCTCGCTGCCGTTGATCATCACATACAAATCGTGGCAGTTCATTGATGTCCCGACAATGCAGTAGGCGAGAGCCTGAGAGTCTGCTCCCATTTCGCAGGGACCGTTCGGGCCGTGCCATTTGACTTCATTCCGCCAGAAATGCGAACGGCAAATCGAAGGATGCTCTTTTCGGAATGCGATCATCAGTTTTACGAAGCGAAAGATATCTTTGTTTTCATTCAGGCGGCTCCAATCGAGCCAGCTTGTTTCGTTATCCTGATTGAAAGCGTTATTGTTCCCCTGCTGAGATTGAAGAAATTCGTCCCCCATGCGAAACATTGGCGAGCCGTTGGAGAGCATCAACAGCGCAAAGAAATTTTTCACCTGCTGCTTACGTAAACGAACAACTTCCTCCGGTGCATACAGTTCGCCTTCGTAACCGCAGTTCCATTTGAATTCGTGAGTGCCATCCCGGTTTTCTTCGCCATTGGCCCAGTTATATTTTCCCTCATACGTCACCAGATCGTACATCGTTGCACCATCGTGCGAGGTGATGTAATTGATCGACTGCCATGGCCTGCAGGAAAATTCCAGGTTGTCCGGAAAAAGATCAGCACTGCCATAGATGCGGGTCATCAACTCGGTGATCATCCCCCGTTCTCCGCTGACGAACCGCTGAATTGCATCGCGGTATCTTCCGTTCCACTGCATCCACAACCAGCCGGAAAAGGTATGCCCCAGCTGATAGGTTCCCGCCGCATCCCACGGTTCTGCAATCAGCCGCACATTCAAAAAGTCTTCTGCAGTGACGATTTGAGAGAAAATGGGAGTCTGGTTTGGTGAGATTGAGCCATCACTTTTTCGGGCAAAAATGGAAGCCAGATCGAACCGGAACCCATCAACGTGCATCTCATCCCGCCAGTATTTAAGAGATTCAATGATCAGCTTCTGACCGGCAAGCGTGTTCGCATCCAGCGTGTTTCCACAGCCGCTGTAATTAGCAAATGTTTTGTGGCCCTGTTTATCTTTCTGATGCGGGTCAGACATGTAATACATTTCATTGCCGACACCTTTGAAACTGTAATTCGGTCCCCGGTCATCTCCTTCGCAAGTGTGGTTGTAAACGACATCGAGAATGACTTCGATCCCGGCCCGATGCAATTCGCGAACCATCTCGCGGAATTCATTTCGTTCTGCTGCGTATTCATGACTGGCCGCATAAGCGCCATGCGGCGAGAAAAAGTTGAGAGGCATATAACCCCAATAGTTTCCTTCCTGCGGGTCGTATTGAAAAACAGGCATCAGTTCGACAGCGGTGATTCCCAGTTCGCGCAGGTACGGTATTTTTTCGATTACCCCGGCATAAGTCCCCCGCTTCTGTTTATCGACACCGGAACTTTTATGCCTGGTGAATCCCTTGACGTGCATTTCATAAATTACGAAATCGAGATCGTGCCGAACAAACTGATCTCCCTGCCAGTCGAAATGACCATCAGCATCCAATACCTGTCTCTTATACACATCT
>WFOZ01000250.1 GCA_015487825.1 Planctomycetaceae bacterium | reverse complement strand
GGATGTTGGTTCATGTCTCTTTTATCAATCGCGGCAAGTTTCTCCTCGTACCACATCTGGCGATCTTTTTTATCTTTGCGATATTCCATTGCCTCCCGGGAGAGATTCCAGTCAGGGACTTCTGTAGGTTTTCTTAACGCTTTTCGAACAATTTTGCCGTCTTCATAAACCGGATTATAACTGTCGAGAAAATCACGCATCGGGCCGACTTTTGCTTTTCCGGCTGGGTCAATTCCGATTAAGGTGACAGGTTTGGTAATCCATTGACCGGCAAAATTGAAATTAAGCATGCCGTAAACTTCAACCGTGGGGGTGATTGCTTCGATATATCTCCCTGCAACTTCGCGGGCAATACGAATTTGCAGATCAGCATCTGCAACGCCGTCCAGGCTATGCGATTCAATCACAACATCGGCCAGCAAACCGTGAATTCGCTCTTGCATTTGCCCGGAAAAGCCAGACATCACACTGTTAACCACGATCATCGTCGCAACACCGAGCATAACACTGATTACGCTGGCCAGGGCAATGTAGCGGGTACGTAAATACCGCTGACAAATCAATAATTTATACATTTTGCCAGTCCTTTGGCTCAAAGAATCCATTCAGTTAATAACTTTGCCCGAGAGTTGTAGCAGTTTTGAGAATTTGTGTCGAGGCGTGAATTAAATCGGCTTTTTCAGGCGATTTTCAGCTAAAAACGGAGAATCCAGGCATGCCAGAGACTCAGACTGGCCCTGATTGCGGTGAATCTTTATGCTTCACGTACGCCCCGAAAATCTATTGATCGATTAATGCCTCGGTATTCAACAAGATCACAACCAGACAAATGAAAATTAGACAAATGTAAGCTGGCGATGGAAAACCACCTTGCCAGAGAAATATTGTACGATTCATTCGTTTCCAAGCAGACAGAAACGCCTGCCCTCCATTTTGTATACTACTCGAAAAAGAAAGATTTATGGATATTCAACTCGCACAAAACTGGGATGCAACTCAACTGCCGGACTGGATGGTTCTTTTTATCGTTACTGCTGAGGGCGAAAAACCGATCATCCCGTCTGCAACTCCCGATGAATTGAAATCAATCATCAACAATCTGAATGGATCGGGTGACTTACCTACAAAAAAAGGAGAGATTCGTAAGCTCTACAACCAGTCGGCTCCGTTGGCTGCAAGGATCCTGATTGTCTGTGTTGGTTCAAAAAAAGATTGCGGCCCGGAAACCCGGATGCGAGCATTCACAACGGCTGCCCGCTGCTTGTGTGACAAACAGGATCGAAGTGTCACATGGCTTCTTCCCGATTGTGGTAAGGAAAATTCCTGTCGTGAAGAACAGGTAAAAGCTGCCGCGGCTGCACTCGAAACAGGACCGTTGTCGCAAGGTCTGTATCAGCAGGAACAGAAAAAACATCCCTACAATAATGCAACCTTAATAACGGCTCATCAATCGGAGCAGGCGATTGTAAAAGGACAGATTCTCGGACAAGCGATCAATTTGACACGGGAACTGATCAACCGTGGTCCGCACGAAGTAAACCCGGAAAGTTTTGCAGATCGAGCCGGTCAAGTTGCAGCCGATTGCAGTTTGCAGATTCGCATTCTGGGAGATGATCAACTAGCCCAGGAGCGAATGAACTCCATGCTTGCTGTTGCACGAGGCTCTGCACATCCTGCCCGACTGGTTGTGTTGGAACACCGGGGAGCGGGGGACGCACCGTTTACCGGCCTGATCGGTAAAGGTGTTACGTTTGATTCCGGCGGTTTATCTCTTAAACCAAGTGAAGGCATGAAAACGATGAAATCGGACATGTCGGGAGCCGCAACGGTCCTCGGTGTCATGCAGGCGGTTGCAAAACTGAAGCTCCCGATCAATGTACGCGGCTACATGGGACTGGTCGAAAATATGGTCAGTGCAGATTGTTACCGACTGGGTGATATCCTCACTGCTCGTAATGGTGTAACCATTGAAGTGATGAATACCGATGCCGAAGGGCGACTCGTGCTGGCGGATGTGCTGACGTATGCTGCCGATGATGGTTGCGAAAAGATGATCGATCTGGCAACGTTGACCGGATCCTGCGTTGTTGCACTGGGAGAGGAATTCACCGGCGCATTTACCAACGAGCCTGTCTCTTATACACATCTCCGAG
>WFOZ01000249.1 GCA_015487825.1 Planctomycetaceae bacterium | reverse complement strand
ATGAACCAGCCGTGCTGGGTTCCTTTGGAATAAAACAGAGGCACTCTGAAAGTTGTCGCTGGTTTAGTGCTTATAAATTTTGTGTTGTGGTCTACCGGAAAGGATTTGTTCTTTTCCCCAGTTGGTGACTGCGCGAAATGCGTCGCTGCTGATAAAGTCTTTAAAGGCCTGTTCGTCAGACCATTCGCTGGTAATGAGATACGATGCACCATCGCTGACGTCTTTCCATAACGTCGATTTATCATGCCCTTCGGCGGCGTTGAGTGCGTCAATTACTCCTGCAAATTTCTCTTCAAAATCCTGCTGTTTTCCTTCGATTACGTGGTAGTTCATTCCGACAGTTATCATCTTTACGGCCCCTTTGGTTGATTGGTTATTGTCAGGTGACAATTGGTTTGAGTGGTGGATTAGTACAGAACAGATAGTAAATCTCGGCTGCTTTTTCAAGTTGATCAATTTCGATATATTCGTCTTTGGTATGAGCCTGTGCGATGGAACCGGGGCCGAAAACAAGAGAAGGAACACCCGTGGAACTAACAGGTGAAGCATGTGTGCAATAAGGTACCCCGATTGCCTGATGTGTGCCATCTACCGTTTCAATGCACCTCATTAACGAGTTGCTTAACCAGGCGTTGTTGTGATTTCCAAGTGCGGGATAATCTATCCAGGGTTCTTCAAACTCAATCTCAAAATCGATTCTGGCGGCTACATAATCGAATAGATCCTGCAGAACTTTTTTTGTTTCCTCTCCCGGAATTAATCTGCGATCCACTTCGATGCTGCAAAAATCGGGGACGATATTAACGCTGATTCCTCCTGAAATACGTCCGACACTCATCGTCGCTTCTCCGCATAAAGCATGTGGGAGAACCGATTGGCTAAGCTGAGCAGCATATTCCTCCAAGGCGGAAATAACACGTGCCATGCGGTAAATCGCATTCACGCCATGCGTTGGTTCCGAACTGTGGCAGGCTCGACCGGCTACGTTAAGCCGAAAACGCGTTACTCCCCGGTGGGCAACAACAACATCCAGTTCGGTTGGTTCGATAATGATCGCGCCATCAGGAGGAGATTGGATAAGGCGGGATTTTCCATCTGGTTCCTGCCAGCATTTTACTAGATCGCAAATCCCAAGCGTGGTCGCCTCTTCATCGCAGGTACAACTGAGAATGACATTCGCTGCCCCGGCTGGTCTTTCCTGCACAAGTTTTCGAAATGCAAACAAAGCAGCAGCCAACCCACCTTTAACATCGCAAGCGCCACGACCGGTCACTTTCCCATCCTGCACCGATGGTTCAAAAGCTGAGACCGTCATTCCATCGACAGGGACAGTATCCTGATGCGCATCAATCAGAAGTGTCAAATCGGTCTCGGGCGATTCATATCGAGCAATAACATTGGCTCGTCCGGGAGCCACTTCAATTCTTTCGTAGTCTGCCTCAATAGACTGAAAAAAATTGACAAGCCAGTCACTCAATTTTTCTTCCAGATATATATCACCACTCAGATCTCGCCCCATCGGATTAACGCTGGGAATCGATATCAATTTGCAAAGGATATCTGTGACAGAACTCGTCGTATCAGTTTCGTGCATCGTAAAATTCAGTTACTGCCATAGAAGCAGGCAGGTGATTAATGTCGTTATTGAAGAATTTCTGAAGGGGCTAAACCGAGAGTATCATACTCCGAGGTAACGACAAGAGCGATGCTGCAAGCTGTGCTGAATGAAAGCTTTAGGCAAATTTCCCAAAAAACAGAGTGAGAGCGGGCTTTATTGTGCGGCTGGTCACTGCAATCTGTCTATCGGATAATGCTGACACGTCCGCCAACCGGGACCGAAGGCCAAAGAGCGCCAGTTTGTTCAATACGAACCGGGACTGTTGGACTATTCCCCAGGTTCCCATCTGATGCCTGTTGCGTTGTGATCGCAACATGAGTAACGACGCCGGTTCGTTTTACTCCGTTTGGAAACAGACATTTCACGGTAGATTCAAGCTCAAAATTATGCATGGCAGTGCAGGGGATCTCAGCAACAATATACGCTTTATTCATCTGGTAAAGATCAGCAAGAATTTCTCCCGCATTGACTTTTTCTCCCGGTGAATGGCGAAAATTAGCAATCGTTCCCTGGTCCGAAGAATAAACCTGCTGCTGTAACTGACGGCGTTTTAATTCTTCCAGTTCTGCAATAGCCTGATTTAATTGAATTTCCGCTTCAGAAAGGCCATTCGCCTGTTTCACTTTGCCAAGAAGTTCTTTTTTTTGTAACTGCAATTCTTCAAGTCGCTGCGAACATATTTCCAACTGGGCAGTAGCGACTTCGATAGCATTTACTGCAGCTGCTTCTTTAAGCAGAGTATCAATTTTTACATTGGTGAGATTTTTCGATTGACTGCTGACCGGCAGAGAGTTAATGACCGGGTCTTGCGATACAAATTTCGCTTCGGATGAAATTGTTTTCCCCTGAATGTGTGCGTCTCGCCAAGCCTCCTCTTCAATTTTGTGGTCAAACTCTTTCTTAAGCAACTCCGCATACTGTAGTTTCGTAGCGAAAATATCTCCATCGAGTTCCCGCAGATGATTGTGCAGCTTTACCTCTACTTCGGCTTGAAGAGTTTTCAGTCTTGCATCGAGTCGGGCAACTTCCCGCTGTTGTGATTGGATTTTACGATCCAGATTATCGTCTGTCAGTTTGCAGATTAACGCACGAGGATCAACCTGTTCACCTTCTTTGGCTGCCCACGATTGAAGAATTCCTTCCACCGGTGCGCGAACTGCTGTTGTTTTCACCTGTAATTTGCCGGTATACGATAGACTTGAATTTGCGTACATCCAGCGATTTGTCGCAATCCCCAGGCCGATCGACAGTATGACAACAGAAACCAAACGAAAACGGGAACAGACCGGCTCCATTGTTTCGGGTTGCTTTTTGTTTTGTTGCTCAGTTGTCATTTAATCTGCACCACCTGATTAAAGTTTCTCACAAATCTATCCCTGATCCCTTCAACCACGGATCGGTTTTCTGCGCATAGGAACTCTCTAAAGTATTCCGGTTATTTGGTTTATCGGGCTTATACCGAGCCTGTATTCAGCTAGATTTCAGTTTCAAACCGTAAAAAAACATGAAAACAAAATATACACCTACGTATACCACCCATTGACTGATGCAATTTGTCCTGCAACTCAGCTCTGGAATATTGGATTTCGTGCTTCAGAATGTCTCTCTGCACAGAAATCCCTCAAGCAGATGGCAACCTGTTGCAAAAGTCTTTTTTTTCGGGAATATGGACTTCGGAGACGGCTCTCAGGAAGTTTTATGAGGGGATAGCAGAACTGAGGTTTTCCAGTTCTCATTTTTATGGGAAATTTTAGAGAAAAAACGGATTAAAACTCGTCCAAAAGAATAAGTAACCGTTAATTTGTATTGCCGAAATCCAGCATTTGCCGCAATTCAACATTTATTGGTATGTCATGCCGCACTCTGCGAGAAAATGCAGGGCAAATGTGGCAGGGTATTTTCGTGTTTGATTTTTTCATCTGAGAAATATGAACGATCAAAGCCAGCCTATTAGTGATGAGGGTCGTCGGGATGTCGTTGATTTTAATCAGCGAGCAGCATCGGTTAACTGGGAGCCTCTTTATCTTTCCCCCAACCCGGAACCATCAAAGATGATCTGGATCTGGTTCAAGCCGCAGGGTGTCCAGAATCAGATCACGGTATCTATTCCTCCGGAAACATTTCAAAATTATTCTTCCAATCAACAGTTGAATCTATTGATGTTGCTCAATGCGATACGAATTGAAATTTCTCAGATTGCGATGATTTCACTGTTTGGAACTCCTGTCGAAACTTCCTGTCAGGATCATCCGGCATTCCACCAACCGGTTATGCAACCGGCATCGGGAGTGGACCCGTATATTCATCTGATGCTGGCCGGGGAATCAGTGCCAGTGGTTGCGAACACTCAGGCAACCTCTGGAGTCGATAATGATGAGCGGGAAAAAAATTTACGCCGGGCAATTGATATGGACTGGAATGCAGTTCGAGGGATTGAAACTCAATTAAAAGTTCTACGTAAACAACTCGACCAGATGGCGACTCGATTAAATTCGTTAAATCGAGATCTCAGTCCGGAAGAAACTCTGCATGCGGATCAGCTCGACATTCGTGACTGGCAGGATGCCCGGCGCTGGTTGCGGGATATGGCTTCCAGAATGTCCCGTTATCTTAAAGAGCATGATATCGGCATGACCAGCAGCGCAGGCAACAGGCATCGCCTCAATCAGATTCATCAGCAATTCATTGTTCCCGGCTTGCCGCTTGAGGGAGTTGAACATATTCAACATGAATTTGAAACATACCGCAAAATGGCTCACAACCTGATGCAGAACATGTCTGCAGCGCATGCCTCTGCAAAAACCGATGGCGAGCAGAGAGCGCAGCAGGTTCTTCGAAGAATAGCAGCTAAAACCAGGGCAGCACGGACTCGCAGGTAGAAGTTTGAAACGCAAGTCATCGCGATCATCTCGATTATTCTCTACAGGCTCACTCTGTTTTTGTCAGAAATATAGCCTCATACTGGAAATCTTTCTCGAAATTTGATATTCACAAGCTAGATTGGGTGCGAAAACAGGGCGTGATCGAGTGGTCATGTCATTTTTTTTGTAGTACTGATTGTCAATTTTTTGCGTATCTGACAGTTTTTCAGGAAGATTGACCTCAGTATCAACGGTCTAAACAACTCAGCGGGATCAGTTCGAGATCATTTATCGGGGAGCCTCTATTAATTCAAAAGAACCTTGCCGGATAAAGAGTGGGTATAGCGATCTGCTTTTGAATTAATAGAAGTTCCCCACAGAATTTTTCACTATCAGAGAAACGGAAGAGGAGTTAACTCAATGGGAATGCGTATCGGAGAAGCACTTGTTGGTGAAGGAAATGAAGTTGCACATATCGATTTGCTCATCGGCGAAAAAGATGGCCCTGTAGGAGTTGCCTTTGCTAACTCTCTGTCTCAACAGACACAGGGGCACAGTAACTTGCTTGCAGTTCTGGAACCTAATCTGGCGGTAAAACCTGCAACTGTGATGGTGACCAAGGTAACCATTAAAGGAGCCAAACAGGCGGTGCAGATGTTTGGTCCTGCTCAGTATGCAGTCGCCAAGGCTGTTGCAGATTCTGTTGCAGAAGGAATCATTCCTAAAGATCAGGCCGAAAATCTGGTTATTGTTTGCGGTGTATTCATTCACTGGGAAGCAGAAGACGACAAAAAGATTTTCCAGTACAATTATGAAGCAACTAAACTGTCCATCGAACGGGCCATGAAGGACGAACCTTCTGCAGACGAAATGGTTGCCAAGAAGGATGGTGCTGCTCATCCTTTCTCTGGTGTGTAATCTGTCTGGTTAAACGCTCCGGTTAAGACCTCGCTGCTGATTTCATCTAAGCGAGGTCTTTATGGGCTTTTTTTTTGATTCAGAAGAATCTTCTAAATATCTTTCCTGCTTCCATTTAATCCTTGCAGCAGGACTGAAAGTATGTTCTAGTCTGGTGTGCGCTCATTATGGTTGAGGTAATTTTCTCGTAACTATTCGGCAATGTTTGGTGATTGCAAAAATTGAGGGTGTTTGTAGGGTCCGCTGTTGCGAACCACCGCAGAAACAGGAGGGTCCACCTCTCATCGTGGTCCGCAATAGCGGCCCCTGCAGCAACGCTGAGTAGTTACTTTTTCTCTTTACATTCAATCTGGAACATTCGTTCTTATGCACTTTGCACTCGAAGAGGAAGATCCTTGTCACTGAGGTTGATTCCGGTTTTCGTTTGACAATAAAGTTCTCATCGGGCCGAGAATTATGAAACGCATTTTATTGCAACTCGATACGGATGCTCATGCCAGCAGTTTCGATGCTGTGACTGCTTTGGATTCCGGGATAGACCATCTTCTTTCACATGGTCTGGTTAATACCTCCAACGTTGTTCCGCTGGTCCAGGGGACGATTTTTACCCGTGGTCCGAAAGATCTAAAAAACACTGCCATTTTTATCGGTGGAAGTGATGTTGAATCCGGTGAAAAGCTTCTGGCCAAAGTACAGGAAGCCTTTTTTGGTCCGATGCGGGTTTCTGTGATGATGGATTCCAACGGTTGCAACACCACAGCTGCAGCTGCAGTCGTCTCCGCTCAAAAGCATATCGACCTGTCTCAAACAAGAGCCGTTGTTCTGGGAGGAACCGGCCCGGTCGGGCGGCGAGTCGCTCAAATCCTGGGGTCTCATGGGGCGCAGGTTGTTGTGACATCTCGCTCTTTATCAAAAGCCCGGCATGTCTGTTCCCTCATCGATGGCACTTCCAGTAATTATATTCCAGGAATAATTCCCGAAGAAGGAGACCTTTGCTCGCTGCTGGAAGGTGCAAACCTGCTTATTGCAGCCGGGGCAGCCGGAGTTCAATTCACGAATATTGAAGATTTGTCTCAATGTGAATCCCTTAAAGTTGTTATCGATCTTAATGCAGTTCCGCCACTCGGTGTGGAAGGGATTCAATCGACAGATAAGGCCCGGAAGATCGGTTCAATAACCTGCTACGGCGCCTTGGGCGTCGGTGGCTTGAAGATGAAAATTCACCACCATCTCATTGAACAACTCTTCGAAGCAAATGATCACATTTTTGATACAAGTCAAATTTACAACTCAGCTGTAAGTCTAGGTCAAATGTAATAAATGCGATGCATGCTTTTGCGGTTCTGGTGCTACCCCCATTCTACCAGAGTGACTCTCATCGCCTCATTCCCCCCATCTTATGATTACTGAGAATTCACCTTGCCTCAATCTTGCATTATGAGGTAATTCTACGCAGTACAGCTGCACTTTTTGAAAGTGGAGATGTCCTCACTGCGCAATTTCCCCACAGAATATCCATTCGATTTGTATCGCTCCGATACATTGACTTCGCGAATCAGCATCAGGTCATTTTATGGTGAATCCAGTATCACAAACCCAAAGACAGAAAACTCGTCGTTTATGTTCGAGTTTTTCAGTCGTTGATGATCACAACATCGCTCTGCGTCTTAAACGCAGGGCTTGGGAACCTATTCCATTGCAATATAGTATTTACTGCATGCTTTTTGCGAGTATTTTGCTCCTCAATTCGGGGTGCAGCACTCCCATGATGTTTCCGACCGCGCAGACAGAATCTCCGCTGATGACGCGTGCGCAGTCTCCTGATGATGTCGATCCCGCGTTTCAACAGTTGATGGAAAAAAGTTCCTCAGCTACTCGAAAGAGCTGGCACGATGGAGTCAAAAGTTCTTCATCTGATATTCCTGAAATTATGCCTATTCAGCAGGAGCCTCTTCAGCAACAGATTGTTCCCGAACAACATCATTCGCATTCATCAATGAATCCCATTCAGCAAACGCAACACGAAGTTCCGAACCTTTTGAAAGAGGAATATCTGCGACAGCAGAAATCTCCTGATTTCAGGCCGAAATCAATCCTGGAAGAAAATAAGGAAGTTGCAGTACCATCACTTGATGAACCTCTGGCGGATGTGCTGATTGAAGGAAACGCAACCATTCCGGTCTCTGCATTATCAAGTTACATCAAAACCCGTCCGGGCAGAAAAGCCACGATTGACCAGATCCGCGATGATATCCGTTCGCTTTACAGTACCAAATGGTTCTTTACGGTAGAGCCGGTTTATCGACGCTCTGAAAAAGGAACCATTCTGGTATTCAAAGTAACCGAACTGCCAATTTTGCGAAGTGTTGAATACGTAGGCAATGAAAAGATTAAAGATAAAATTCTGGCAGGAATTACAGGGTTGAAACCGCTTCACGCTTTTTCGGTGGCTGCAAACCGGGAATCTGTGCGACGTATTCAGGATCATTACAAAAATAAAGGATACCTGTATGCGGAAGTCACTTTAGAGAAAGGAAACTCACCGGATGATCGAGAAGTTGTCTTTCAAATAAAAGAAGGCCCGAAGGTCAAAGTCGCTTCCATTAATTTCCAGGGCAATAAGGACATCTCATCGTCAGTTCTCAAACTTCGCCTCTCAACAAAAAAGCGAATTCTCTGGAGGTTCGGCGGTCAGTACGATCCCTCCACGATCACTGCTGATATCGCTGCGATCAAAAAATATTATCACAACATTGGCTACTTCGATATTCAGGTAACTGAAGATCAGAAATTTTCAGATGATCGCTCTACCGTTTCCGTCACTTTCACAATCGATGAAGGAGAACGGTACAAAATTCGTAAAATTATTCTGAAAGGGAATCAGATCTATT
>WFOZ01000248.1 GCA_015487825.1 Planctomycetaceae bacterium | reverse complement strand
GTCTGATGTTTACGGTATCGATCCGCAAAGTTTACAGGAACGTTTATCCGAAGAAGAGGCTACCGTTGTCAAGCTGATCGAAGTAACCGAAATAATTGATCCCATTCTGGAAGCGTTTATTGAACGTCAGATTGTTCGTGCGAAAAAAGAGGGGGCACAGGTCATTATTTTCAAAATTAAATCGCCCGGCGGTTACCTGATGTCAGGCACAAATCTTGCAAATCGAATTGCAGATTTGGAGGATGAAGATATTCGCACGGTCGCGTGGGTTCCAGAGCATGCCTACAGTTCGGCGGCAATAGCAGCTTTGGGGTGCGATGAAATTTACATGGGCCCCAACGGGAAAATTGGAGATGCTGGAGCCATTATTGCAGATTTTGATGGAGCCTTCGAACGTGTACCCGAAAAATTACTCAGTCCGCTTCGTCAGACATTAAAATCGCTGGCTGAACGTAAAAATCGGCCCATTGCCCTGCTGGAAGCGATGTCGTTCAAAGACCTGGAGGTTTTTGAAGTCACTCATCGCGATACCGGACGTGTGTGGTATATGAGCAATGCGGAAATTCTGGAATCGAACGGCGAATGGGTGAAAGGACCTATGGTTGAGGAGTCAGCTAAAGATTTATTGTTGACCGTACAGGATGACCGGGCCGTTAAACTGAAAATCGCGACCGCGGTGGTACAGGATATCGATGAACTCAAAGAACGTCTGAATATCCCCGCAGATGTCGAACTGGAACCGATCGGAAGAACCTGGGTCGATTCGTTGATTTACACGTTGAATACGCCGGGAATGACTGTTTTTCTTTTCTTTGTTGCCATCATTTGTATTTATATTGAATTGCATTTTATGGTTGGATTTTTTGGAATCTGTTCGGCTTTATGCTTCGGAATCTTTTTCTGGAGCCGCTACCTGGGAGGGACTGCGACCGGGTTGGAAATTATTCTGTTTCTGATCGGGATTACCTGTATTCTGATGGAGATCTTTGTCATTCCCGGGTTTGGAGTTTTTGGAGTTTCCGGTGTTTTACTGATGCTGGCCTCGCTTATTCTTGCCAGCGAAACGTTTGATTCGTTTAGTTCGGAAATCAATACACAGAAAATGGTCAAGGTTCTGGCAACACTTGGCCTGCCTCTTGTCGCAGTCATTGTGACGTCGATGTTCATCGGAAAGTATCTACCTAAAATACCGATACTCAAGCACATCGTATTAACGCCACCTGTCAGCAAGCATGCGGGAGATACCAGTTCGCTGCAACTTCATCCGGATTTGGTTGATGGTGGCAAACGAAGCGGAATTTACGTTGGCAAACAAGGTGTGACAGTGACCATTCTACGTCCTTCAGGTAAGGCACGCTTTGATGACACATTGTTCGACGTAATGACAGAGGGGCCCTTCATTGAGGAAAACTTACCGATCGAAGTTGTTGAAGCGCGAGGTAATCATATCGTTGTGCGTTCATTGAGCTAAACGCTGTGCATTGAGAATGAGTTTCGATGATTTCTATTGCCTGTTAGTAACAAACCGGTTGAGCAGTGTTTGTCGAGAACATTTGGCAGATTCAATTTTGAAATTCAGGGCAAACGCTTCGTTAGTTGGTCAGCCTCGCTGTTTACCCTGTAGGTCATCTTCAGAGACGGCTTTGGAAAGCCATCTTGCAGGGCGATTATTATCGGTAAGCCTGACACTGTGCAGCTAAGTATGAAGCAGCCGTGCAGGTCTGGTTGTGTTCTGAATCAGTTTGAAACGGCTTCAGTTTGTGCACACCAGGTTTCGAGGGCTTCGGAAAGTTTTTTACGGTCGATCGGTTTGGTCAGGAAGTCATCGCAACCCGCATTGATACACTTTTCGCGGTCGTGTGACATGGCGTGTGCAGTTAATGCCAATATCGGATATTGATACCCTGCTTCTCTCAGTTCTGTCGTGGCAGAGTAGCCATCCAGAATCGGCATCTGCATATCCATCAGGATAACCGCATAGGGAGTCTTTTCTTTCAAAGCTTTGAGTGTAAAATCGACCGCCTCGCGTCCATTCACTGCGTAATCACAAGGGTATCCATTCTTTTTCAGTAAAAAACCGAGCAGTCTGCGATTATCCGGGCTGTCGTCCACAACCAGGATACGCGCCTGCTGAGTTAATTCGACTTTCTCTGACTTCTGAACATCTTCGGTCTTAACAGGAGCTTCTTCCTGAACGTTTTCTGCTTTTTGTAAAACAAATTCTGCAACAAATGTTGTCCCGGTTCCTAGTTGACTGCTTACAGAAAGATCGCCTCCCATCATTTGGGAAAGTCGTTGAGAGATGGAAAGCCCCAATCCGGTCCCGCCGAATTTTCGTGTCGTAGAAGTATCTGCCTGCGAGAAAGGCTTGAAGATCGCTCTCACGTTTTCTTCTGAAATACCAATCCCGGTATCGATAACAGTAAATTGCACCTGATAGCAGTTACTGTCTTGTGGATCGGGTTTTGCGGTGAAGCGAACAGTTACAGATCCTTTATGCGTAAACTTGACGGCGTTACCGATTAAATTAACCAGAATCTGTCTAATGCGAGTCGGATCGCCTTGCAGTTGGTCAGGGACATTGGCATCGATTTGAGCAATCAGTTCCAGTCCTTTTCCCTCGGCTTTATGCTTCATCAGGCCGATAATATCCTCCAGTAATTGCCTTGTTGAAAATACAGTCTGTTCCAGTTCGATTTTGCCGGCTTCAATTTTTGAAATGTCCAGAATATCATTGATAATCATCAACAGGTGTTCGCCATTTCGTTGAATCGTTCCAATGGCTTTTGATTTTTCTGTTTCGCAGACAGATTCATCAGAAAGCAATTCAGAAAAACCGAGAATCGCAGTCATTGGTGTTCGGATTTCATGGCTCATGTTGGCCAGGAATTCAGACTTACTTTTGGTTGCCTGCTCTGCCAGTCGTTTTGCCTCCAGTAATTCGTTCGCTCGATTTTTTAATGCTTCCTGATTTGCTTTGCGTTCTTCTTCCAGATGCATCGCATGAATTAAATGGGCGCACGATTTGAGATACGGTTTCAATCGTTCGTATTCGGCTTCTTTAATCCGCGATTCTGCATTGGCCAGACCGACAATACCGATCACTTCGTTACCATACAACAACGGCATACCCAAAAAGTTCTGAATCATCGGGTGACCTGTGGGATACTTCTCTGTATCGCCTGCATCGATGGGGTTTTCAATACTTATTGCTTCTTTGGAACTTAGAATCTTTCCGAAAACTTCGGTATTCCCACCAAAAATAACCTGCTGGTTTTCATATCGATTGAGAAACTTTGCAACATACGGATTTGTAGATTGATTACAAACACCGCGAACCAGTAAACCTTTACCACTGTTTTTCGTAGAAAACTCGGCAATAAATCCCAGTTTACAATCAGTGTATACGGTGAGGCGTTGAATCAGATGATTGAAAAATTGTTTGGAATCTCCTGAGATGAGATAGTTTGTCTGTAAATCGCTGACCAGATTTAACAAATTGAAATGATCTCGAAAGTCGTTTTCGATTAATTTGCGTTGTCGTATTTCATCCCGGATTTCAGCGAGTTGATGGTATTGATTTGTCAAATCTTCAATAGAAATAAAAGCAAGTGGTTTTACGTCAGGCAACCTGCGGACATGCGTTCGCTGTATCATACGAACTTGATTCGTTTTAATTTCGATATCTATGGGCAGAAAATGTTTGTGGAACCCTTCTGAATATACTGCCGGGTTTCCTTCCGAAAACACCTGCTGAAGACGGCTGAAAAATTGAGGTGTTTTCAGGTGAGGATAAGCTTGAAGCAGGTTGGTTTTCTTCGCTTGATCGCTGGAAATCCCGGTCCATTTCTCCAGGATCCGGTTCCATCCGCAAATGTTATAGCGATCATCTACGATGAGAGCGCCACAGGAAAGCCAGTCAATCCATTCTGTATTGATGCTACTGTTATCCATAATATTTTCCGGTTATTAAAAACATGTCAATGTATTCGTACGATTCGTTGATCGGTGTTATTAGGATTCATCGATTATCTGGTTCAACATCAGGCAAATTTCTTCGGTATCAAAGACTACAATTATTGAACCCTCGATGGCACTATTTTCCACATGTAGAGATACATCCGCCAGGAGAACAGTCGGTTTGTTCAACATGTTTTTTTCAAGAAGTATTTTGATCGAATTTGAACGAGCAATTTCTGGGATGGAATAATCCAATTGATCTTCAATCGCATTGGAAATTGATCCCATGACACCGTTGAGAACGATGTTGCCGACCTCGAGAATAATCCCTTCCTGCTCCAGGTTAATTTCGTTTTCGGTACATTGCTCATCACTCAGAAGTGATGTCATCAGAATTGCACTTTTTTTATCAAGCAGCATTCCAAGACGCCCAGAAATGGAACCATTAAAGCTTTGAGTTACCATCGTCTCTTCTGAAACTGAACGTGCCTCAAATATTTCACGAGCTTTTTGAGAACCGATCATTTTAATTTCGGGCACACATAGCTGAATACGCGATTCAACAAGCTGGCTTAATGCATCAGCTGCTCGGCCTACTCCAATATTGATTAATTCCTGTAGAAGATCCATTTGGTCTTCAGTGAAGACCAAATGGCCTGATGTCGTTTCCTTATTCATCATTCACCCCGCTTTTCTGTGTGATTGCACTGTTGACGGCTGCTTGAAGTTCTTCCGCCTTAAAAGGCTTGTTCAGGAATGACACAATTCCCAGTTCACTACAGATTGTTTGTGAACTTTCCTGGATATCAGCAGAGACAATAATGACCGGAGTTTGCGAACCGGAATCGCGAATCATTTTTAGTAGTCCGATACCATCAACATTGGGCATCAACAGGTCGGAAACAACCAGGTCCGGTTGCTCCCGTTGAAAAATTTCAAAACCTTCGGCTCCATCACTTCCCTGGTAAATTTCGTATCCCTCAGGAGTAAGCGCAGAGATAACTCGTTTGCGAGAAAATTTGGAATCATCAATTACGAGAACTTTCACATTCTTCCCCTTGTTTGGTTGAATTAAAAAGCAAGCCGGGCCAGAGTTGAGAAAAGAAGATGCAGCATGTGAAAGAATTTCATACACATACGTCTTGCTGCATTTAATGCCCCGACGAGCATCTGAATAATCCTATGTTGTTATAAAGAAACGTGGCAAAAATTTGTATTATTTTCGCAACCTTCATAGAATTATTGAGCGGGCTGTGCGGACTTTATCGGTCTACAAT
>WFOZ01000247.1 GCA_015487825.1 Planctomycetaceae bacterium | reverse complement strand
CTTCGTGCGCCCCGCTGGCAAGAACAACAAGTTTATCCTGAGTGTCATTGGTGGCAGCAACCGTCAGATCTGCAACGCCATGCCCCCGGATATCAAGATTCATCTTCCGTTGTTCGAGAGAATTACCATGCGGAACATTGAAAGTTACAACGCGGTTGTTAACAACCCATCCACGCGAAATATTTCCTGCAGTAACAGGGAAATCCCGATTGATTGTCGTTGGAAGAACTATTTTCCCCGGCGATAAAAATGCCGGTTTCCCAAGATTGAAAGCCTTTCCGTGCAGGATTTGTCGACTGAGCAGTTTGCCGTTTTTCAGATTGAAACAATAAATAGAGCCGGGTAATTCCGATGTGGCGACAAACCATTTTTCATCTGGAGAAAGAAGCAGAAAACGCGGATACGCCCCGGCTTTGTAATGTTTAACGGACTGCCATGTTTCGGTATCAATCGCGATGATTTCATCAGGGTGATGGAGAGTCACCAATAGCCGCCTTGCTTTTTGGGCAAAGACCATCCCGTAGGGATAGGCAGGCAGACCGACTTGTCGGATTAGTTGCAGTTTCCCCTGCACCAAACTGAGAATCGAGACAGAGCGGTCCCGATGCAGGCTGACTGCGATTCTGTTTTTATCCAGCCAGGCAATATCAAGAGGTTCTCGGCCGAGATCGATTTCAGAAATTACCCGTTGCTCCTGCAGCGACACAAGCATCACCGTTCCTGCGATACGATTTGCTGTCGCGACCCATTGTTTATCCGGTGAAACAGAAATTGCGCGAGGGCGAATACGTTTACTCTCAGCGACGCAGGGACCAAAGGAGCAGGAAATAAGAATAAGAACCAGAAACAGGAAACGGTATTTCATTTCAAAACAGACGGGCCCCTTTTTTTTATTCTGAAAAAAAGAAAATCTGGTTTCTCTGAAAGAACAGTTTTGCAATTTATGCTGTAAATACCATTCACTTTTATGAATGAGGCAGACAGATTTAATCCCTGAAAACAAGGCAAAATCGGTCAGTATCGGCATCAATCGCGTTCTCTCTGAATGTAATTCTTTCAAGCTGTGCATAACGAATTGAAACCCCTTGACCGTCACCGGAAATTTACATTACAACCCCGACCATCTTGGTGAGAGCAAACAAGTCAGGACGGCTTGTGGAACTCACCGGGAACCTTTCAAGACCCTTTCCAAGATCGCTTCCACCCGGAAGCAAAACCTGAGAGTTGGATATATCGGTTCTTAAAATCGTAGCCTGCTCTATCACCTCGTACTGTATCAAACATTTCAAAATTGCCCACGATACAGCACTTCAAATTTAGACCCTACGCAAATCAATAACACTTTTCAAATTCAGGACTGTGCCCATGTCGTTTA
The DNA here is from genome assembly GCA_015487825.1 of Planctomycetaceae bacterium. Taxonomy (GTDB): domain Bacteria; phylum Planctomycetota; class Planctomycetia; order Planctomycetales; family Planctomycetaceae; genus Rubinisphaera. The sequence goes on along the minus strand of WFOZ01000247.1, from coordinate 1,893 downwards.
CACGATTCCGTCCCCTGGCGGCTGCTCTTATGTTGGCGGCTATTCCGTCAACTGCCGGAATAGCCCAAGCACAATTGTTTGGAAGAAATCCCTGCAATACCTGTGCTCCTGCTCCGGTTCAACAGGTTGCTGCCTATAATCCCTGTTCGGTCTGCAATCAACAACAGGTTGTTTACCGTTCTGTTCCAGTTACTCAATATAAACAAGTAACCCAAGTGGTACGTAAGCCGGTTGTCGAAACAGCCTACGAGGACCGACAGGTAACAGAATATCGAACTGTCTACGAAACAAAAACCGCTCAAATCCCAACGGTCTCCTATCAGAATGTGACTGAGTACCGAACGGTCTCTCGAGATATGGGCCGCTGGGTCAGCTATCGACAACCCGTTCAGAAAGTCTCTGCCTGTCAGTACGACAGCACACCGGGGTTTCTCGGTGCATTAAATCGCACACGTCATTCAATACGAACTGCATTTATGCCTAACAGTATAACACGTAGACAGTATTGCCCGAATGTGGTTTCTGCTCAGGTTCCCTATACCAGACAGGTTGCGATTCGTGGTACCCAAACGGTGAATTACCAGGTTGCCCGACTCGAACCATATACAACAACCAAGCGGGTTGCCGTACGAAGAATTCGTTACGAAGATCAAAAAGTTGTTGCGATGGTTCCGACAACAATACACCGAACGGTTCCTATCGGTACGCAAACAGCTTTCGGCTTTGTACCCTTCCAGGCTGGTGGACCAACTGTCACTGCCCAGGCTCCTGTGCCTGATCCGAACTTCACCAAAAGTGCAAAAGCACCAACGGAAGTTCCCAAGCGAACCGCTGAAAAACCAGAGACACGCAAAAAAGAAAAAACCAGCAAAAAGCCAGGTAACTTCAATCCCTTTGGGATGCGTGAAAATGGAAATCCAGAATCAGAACAGATTCAACCTGCTTCTTACGAGCAGACTGTTAACTTTACCCCTTCCCCGGCTTCCTCAGCCAAACCAACTGTTCCTTCGATGATTCGAACGAGCGGCTGGCGTGCTCGGACCACTCTGTCCGAAAACTCCTCCCTTATTTCTGGTCCAGCTCCCACTGGTCCATCCCTCCACGTGGCTAACGCCACGAATTAGTCCCCCCTTTGGACGTGTTCGTCCTGCCTGCTCGCTCCCTGTCCCCCCCCCCTCGCAAGCAGGGCGGTAAGCACGTTCTTCCCCGCGGCACCGGATTCATTCCGGTGCCCTTTTTTTATGCGCTGAAATAAGCTGTTTCAGATTATGTTTGTGATTTCGGCTCATGATAAAATCAAAGAGCAAGCGAAGTGCCAATTGAAAGCAAACTCCGGAAAAAAGTAGCCATTCCGATATTTTCGATTCAATGGATCGATTGTTGCATGTTTTCATAAGGCAAAGCAGGAGAAATGATCCAACGGAACAAGCCAGATTTGATCTACCAATACATGAGAGACCATTTTGCTGGTGCGTTATTACAAAATGAATGCAGGCCTTGCAAAAATTGCATTAAGAAAAGGACAGCAATTGAACTTTACGTTCCGATCAGCGTTTTTCCAAATTCAGCAATCGGACGTTGTCGATGCGGATATCTGCTGTTTGAGCAACCAGAAAAACGAGTCGTGATTTTTTTACATCCAGAACCGTCCCCGTCCCTGAAAAGATCTGATTATCAACCGAAGCCATTACGCGGTTGCCTCGCAAAACGATTTTCACATGATGCCAGTCGCCATCGATCACTGAGATCGCATGTTTGGCCAACGGTTCAATACGATAGAAAGAATCATCAGCCAGTTGTTCCTTTGTTGGAGGAATCCGTTTGCCCCCATTTTGATCTCGTGCCTTTTTCTGCTCTCTTTTTGAAGCCGTATCGCCTCGATCTTGCATCAGT
>WFOZ01000246.1 GCA_015487825.1 Planctomycetaceae bacterium | reverse complement strand
TTGTCAAACCGTGCCAAAAATGGAATGAGCAAAGGAGATATTGACCGGATTGTGGGAGAGCATGGAGAACGTGTGTTTGACGATACGGTCATTCTATCCGGCGGCGGTCTTTATCGCGCAGACGATCTTGTCTACAGCTGGGGGCCGGATAAAGAAGGTAACGCCTACATGCTGGTTTTCCGTGACAACAAGCTGGTCAACTTTGAAAACTTCAATAAAGAAAATGCGTTACCCGGGATTTGAAATTGAGTCGGCAGGGGGTGCCGATTAAACCTTCAATATAATTATGAATCAGGAACAACTGGTACAGCAAACTCTATACAGGTCATGAAGACAATTATGGTGAATGGAAAAATAAGGACGATTATCACATTTTGCCTCTGCCTGCTCCCTGCAGCCTGGTCATTAGCAGTCTCGATGCACCCTGTAAGTTCGCAGGGCGAAATTCGTCAGAAAATCGAGCAGCCGCTGGTCATGCATATTCATATGGTTCACTTAAGGCAATATGACTTACGCGAAGGCAAAGCGATTGCAAAATACAAATTCCATAATGCGGGAGACAGCCCCGTTACAATTAAAAGAATCAAACCAAGTTGCGGTTGTATTCAGGTTCGAATGCGCAGGCAGGGAAAACAGATTCAACCGAATGAAGAAGGAGAATTTTATCTTGAGGTTGATACCGCAGGAGAAAGTTCCGGCCTTCACGAATATCAGATTCGAATTGATTACTTTGAGCAGGCTGACGAAGAGCACCTGAAATCTGAACATGTTCTCTATCGCGTTGAGGTACCTGAAAAGAAAGTAACCGTCCGGCCCAGAGCATTGATCTTTTACCAGCTGGGCTCTGAAGAGACATCTCAAACAGTGCAATTGATCGACTTTCGCCCTGAAAGTTCATTCAAAATAACCGATCTTCAAATTGATTCCGAGTTTCTCACCGCGGGTGAAGTGACAACGACTCAGGATCAATATGGTCACCAGCAAATCTCAATTCCTGTCACTGCAAAAGGCTCCGTCCCCAGTGGCAAATACACAGGCAGCGTAATCATTGATACCGACGATCAGGAATTCCCGCAACTGCGAATTCCGGTTCTCATTTACGGTCCAAACGCTGCACAGGATGGCAAATAACGCTTCAATTCGCCATAATTTTCTATCATTAAGCAGGACCAATCACCAGGAGACCTCCTTCTGGTTGCGGTGTTATATCACTGCAGAGACCTGCGATGACGGCGGTCAATTATTCGAGGTTCAATGGCGAGTACGACCATATTCTGAGCGGCTCGCCAGGCAAGGAAATACCGGTATGAATATCGATCAGGCCCGTTCTGAAATTGAACGGCTCCGCGAGCAGATCAATCATCACAATCAACTCTATTATGCCGATGCTGCACCGATCATCTCAGATCTTGAATTTGATCAGTTATTAAACAGGTTGATAGAACTGGAACGCGAGTTCCCGCAGTTACAATCTCCTGAAAGCCCCAGCCAGAAAGTGGGAGGAGCCCCCATTGAAGGGTTTCGTACTGTTCCACATCGTACGCCGATGCTCTCAATCGATAATGTCTATGAACAACAGGGGATCAGAGATTTTGATCAACGAATTCGAAAACTGGTAAATCTTGATTCTGTCGAATACACACTGGAGTACAAAATTGATGGTGTAGCGCTGGCCGCAATTTATGAAAATGGGAAACTGAATCTGGCGTTAACTCGCGGAGATGGTCGCGCAGGTGACGACATTACACACAATGCACGTACCGTTCGTGGTATCCCTCTGGCTCTCGAAGGAGACTATCCTGCGGTGTTGGAGGTTCGTGGCGAAGCCTATATTGCCAACAGTGATTTTGCGGTTCTTCAGGCAGAGCAGGAACGTAAGGGGGAAACAGTATTTGCAAACCCGCGTAACAGCACCGCAGGGGCTCTTAAACTTCTTGATCCCAAATTATGTGCCCGGCGAAAAGTACGATTTGTGGCTCACGGGATCGGGTATGTTGAAAACTTTGAGCCGCAAACACATTTCGACTTCATTCAGCACCTGCGACAATTCGGCATCCCGACAACGCCCGGCATTCGTGTCTGTAATGGAATCGATGATGTTCTCAGTCAGGCCGAAGTGATGATGAATCGGTTGCATGAACTCGATCTTGAGATAGATGGTCTGGTTGTCAAAGTAAACGATTTATCGCTGCAGAAGCAATTGGGAGTAACAAGTAAGTCTCCACGCTGGGTCATTGCTTACAAGTGGGAACGCTATGAAGCAATGACTCGAGTTCAGGCGATTCAAATTCAAGTAGGAAAAACAGGAACGCTGACACCGGTTGCGGATCTTGAACCGGTAGAAATTGCAGGCACAACCGTTTCACGTTCAAGCCTGCATAACAAAGACGAGATGCAACGACTGGGGATTAAAACGGGAGATTGGGTCGTTGTCGAAAAAGCCGGAAAGATTATTCCGCATGTACTGCGCGTGGTGCTGGAAAAACGAGATGGAACTGAAACTGATTTCACATTTCCGCAATCCTGCCCGGTATGTAACACGCCGGCTGAACAGGATGAAGGAGGAGTTTATATTCGCTGTCCGAATCTAGAATGCCCCGCCCGTCTACGGGAAACAATTCGCTTCTTCGCCTCTCGCCAGGCGATGGATATCGAAGGCCTGGGCATCAAACTGGTTGAACAACTTGTCGAATCCGGATTAGTAAAAACTCTGGCAGATATCTACTCGCTTTCAGAAAAAAGAAACGAACTTCTTGCAATGGAACGAATGGGAGAAAAGTCAGTCGACAATCTTCTTCTGGCCATTGAAAATTCAAAAACGAAACCACTTTGGCGATTATTGACAGGGTTAAATATTCGGCATGTGGGGAGCAGTAACGCCCGGATACTTGCCAACCGGTTCGGATCATTGGATGAAATACAAAAACAGAGTATCGAAGCCCTCGCTGAAGTGGATGAAATCGGGCCTGTTATTGCAGAATCAGTCCATCATTTTATGAATTCCACCTATGGTCGGAATACTCTCGAGGCCCTGAAGGCTGCCGGCCTTAAACCGGAGCTTCCCATGCCAGTTTCCAGCAGCGATGAAAAATCTGCAAACAGTCTGAATGGCAAGAGTTTTGTGGTTACAGGAACGTTGAATCGCTTTACCAGACTCGAAATTCAGGAACTGATCCGACAGCATGGCGGCAAAGCCTCTGGCACTGTTTCCAAAAAGACAGACTATCTGATTGCAGGCGAAAATGCGGGAAGTAAACTGCAAAAAGCAGAAAAACTTGGTGTTCCGGTTCTCTCGGAAGAGGAATTTCAGCAAATGCTTACAGGGGCATGACGCCATACATTTCATCTATTTTGGGCAATTATCTTAATATCTCTTGATAACCCATTGCCCCTATGTTAGATATTTATCTGTTGTCTTAGTCAGAAGACTGTACCCGTGGTCCAGACATTACCCCAATATGGACCGGGATATCTACATTTATGGGGCCAATTTACTGCTTAATTTGCAGGGAGAAACAACTATGCGTACATTTTTAGGATTACTGGCAGCAACCATGATGTTTGCCACCGTTGCTGATCAGGCAGAAGCTCGTCGATGTAAAGTCCGTAGGTCACATTGCCACGTTGTTAAATGCTGCAAACCAGCCCCGAAGTGCTGTAAACCTGCACCTAAGTGCTGCAAGCCAGCTCCGAAATGCTGTAAAACAAAATGCTGTAAGCCAAAGTGCTGTAAGCCAGCTCCAAAGTGCTGCAAGCCTAAAAGCTGCTGTGCACCCAAAAGCTGCTGTGCCCCTAAGGGACACGATCACGGTGCTGCTAAATTGAAGGTAAAAGACGCACCTAAACCAAAAGCCAAAAAACCAGCTGCTCCAAAGCCTGCAGCTAAAAAACCAGCAGCTGCTAAACCTGCTGCCAAGCCAGCACCTAAACCTGCTGCTAAACCTGCCGCAAAGCCTGCTGCTAAACCAGCTGCAAAGCCTGCTGCTAAACCAGCTGCAAAGCCTGCTGCAAAATAATTACCAGGCATCTATGATGCCCCGGTTTTAGATTACAGAAAGAAAGTGGTGCGATTTTTCGTGCCACTTTCTTTTTTTATTCGTAACTGTCCAGCCATGTTTGGATTTGCAGGAATTTATATTACCAGCAGGGGCCGCTATTGAGGACCACCGCATGAAACAGGAGATTGTACTTCCTAACGTGAGGTGTACCAAGGGCCACTGTGGCTGGAAGCAGCTCGCTGAGTAGTGCCTTTTCAGGCCTTAAATTGGAGGTTGAGTTTTGCTGGTCCGTGCTCCGTTTCGCACTACCCGATGGAATCGACCCCAAAATTAAGCTCTTATCAATGAAATGCTGCACAAAAGTGGCAGAATTTATGATAGCCACAGAGAGCCCAGAGGAATAGATTGAAAGATTTTGAAGTAACCCAACACCACTTTTTCAGGTGTTGATTATTTGTATTACTAACGGTAATAGTTTGCGAACGGCTCGCAAATTTTAGAAAAAATATCAGTTTGGTTACGGCTATCAG
>WFOZ01000245.1 GCA_015487825.1 Planctomycetaceae bacterium | reverse complement strand
GCCCCACCCTGAATGAAACCGAGATTGCTTGTCCCTGTGCCGTTTTCTTTTTCGATTTTCCCGAGCCAGCCCGCTTTTTGTAGCTCTGCAATAGCCAGTGAGGCAATCACAATGGCTGAAACACCGTTTTCTGGAAAAGCTCCCGCATGAGATGCAATTCCGTGGATTGAAATACCGAGATGTTCATCGCCAGTTGCCCCAATAATCACTCCCTGAGGCAACGTACCGTCGAAATTGAAGCAGGTTTCCGGCTGACCAAGCAGGTTGGCATCTGCGTGACGTGCACCAACCAAGCCTATTTCCTCCTGCACAGTCCAGAAAAAAGTGATTGGCGGATGTGGAATTTCATCTTTCAGTATTCTTAACAATGTCGAAAGTAGAACAGTCGCACCAGCTCGGTCATCTCCGCCCAATGCTGTTTTATCAGAAGCGGAAGCGATCCATTCCCCTTGAATAGTCGGCTCGCAACCAACGCACAAAGGAACGGTATCAACATGTGCCATTAACAATCGTCGTGGACCTGGGCAATTGCCGGGCAGTTTGATGATCAGAGAACCTGTTTCTCCAAAATCTGCATGCTGATGAGTATGATCTAACTGGCAATATTCCTCTGGCAAACCCGCCTGGATCGCAATAGAGCGAATCGCATCAATCACAGCCGCTTCCTTCCCGCTGGCACCGGGAATGGGAAGCAACTTCATCAACAAATCCACATTTTCATCATTGCCCATGTTGCACTTACTTATTCAACATATATCGTTTTGTTTTTTCATCACGAGTAACAAGATCTGATTTATGTATCGCCTGATAGATAATGTTACTGAAATTATTACTTGTAGATTGATGACCGGATTTCAAGACGGCATCAGTCAGTTCCGAGATGGTCAGGCCTTTTTTATATTTAGCCAATACACGGCAAACCGCCTCCAGGTTGGTGTACTTGTTTTTATAGCGGGCCCCACCACTTTCGCCAGAGAGTTCGGCAATTTCAGCATCGATATTATTTATATCTTCAACCAACTTGGCACGGCGTTTACGTAACTGTGCAACACGCCCTTGTTTCTTTTTCAGTAACTGCTGTATTTCAGCAACAGACAAATCTTCTAAACGACCAGCCATAACTATACGTTTCTTTCCTGTTTGTAAATTTCATCATAGATAACCGGCAATTTAACTGCGAAACTTTTCGCGAGTGCCTTATCAATCCTTAAATTGGAAGTGGATTATCTTTGTAGTCCGCTGTCACACTATTTTGATGTACCGCCCCAGTAATAAGGATTGAAGAGACGCTAGGATAGTGCTTGAAAGAAAAGATGCAACCGTATCGAACTACATACATCATATAGTGCATCTTCAATCCTTAATTTTGGGGTCGATACCATCGGATAGTGCGATAACGGAGCACGGACCAACAAAACTCAAACCCCAACTTAAGGCCTGAAAAGGCAATAGTTTATTCGATATATAGTTGTCTGGATAAGAAATATACTCCGGATCGGAATTGAAAATGACAGCAGTGTTATCTCAACATCTTTTCAATTTCCCGGATAATATGAATCACAGCATTACTGCATGAATTTACGGGTGGAATTAAAGATATGTTCTCGTTACTGCAAATAAAGTTTCCGCTTAAAGCACTATGCAGCCTTTTATTAAATTCATTTTGGAAGTCCGTTGTATTCTCTTGCACAACGCATCCAGTGTTACCATCAACATGATGTAATGCATTCACTACCTGGTGATTACGAATAGAGTCTGATATAGGAATAATAATGGCGGGAAGCTGAAGAGAATGCAGTTCAGCCAGCGTCGTACCTCCCGCACGGCAGATGGCAAAAGTAGCCGATTGGTAGAGTTCAACAGGAGAAGAAAAATAAGGCCGAACATCTGCCTTAATGCCTGCAGATTTGTATTGTTCAATAAGCAGTGCAACCGTTTTGTTATCGGGTGTTGCTCCTGTCTGATGTCTCAGTCCCCAATCCCTGAGACTTGAAGCATCTTCCAGCAGGTAATTCAGCATCGACTGGTTTATCAATTCAGATCCCTGGCTTCCTCCCTGAATTAAAAGCAGGGGAGCTGAATCTTTATTGCAGGAATGAGCAAGTTGGATAATTTCGTGACGAACCGGGTTTCCAGTTGTTTTGATATTCACCCGCCTGGAAAAATATTGATGTGTCTGGTCGTATGTAACGCACAAACAATCTGCCCAGCGGGAAAGAAATGTTGTGGCTCGCCCCGGGATGACATTCTGTTCGAGCAGGATGACGGGGATTTTCCGTCTGGCGGCTTCCCGGACAATCGGACAGCTGGCAAAACCTCCCAGCCCGATGACGATATCAGGTTGATATTTTGCGAGGTATTTTCGAGCAATCTGTATCGATTCCCTCCAGTTCCTGAAGAATCGCAAGGGGTGCCGTGTGATCATCCGAGGAGACTCAAACGGCACGACCTCGTGCAGGTAAGCCGTTTTTGCGAGAATTTCAGATTCAACAGTTCTTCCGCTGCCAACAAAAACGAGACCGGAGTTTGGGTACTGCTGCACCCAGGAGTCTGCGATCGCAATTCCGGGATAAATATGCCCACCTGTTCCCCCGCCGGCAAACATGAGCGTTGGTTCTGACATGCGGTTTCTCTATCGAC
>WFOZ01000244.1 GCA_015487825.1 Planctomycetaceae bacterium | reverse complement strand
GGGTATTAATGTCCGGCTTTGTACATGTTTCTAGCAGTTAAGTAACAGGGAGTTTTTTACAGAATGTTTCACACACAAAGAACACTTTTTAGCAATAAAAAGAAGAGTGCTTTTACGCTGATTGAGTTGTTGGTGGTCATTGCAATAATCGCAATACTCGTCGCATTGCTTCTTCCTGCAGTTCAGCAGGCCAGAGCGGCTGCACGCAGGGCACAATGCAAAAACCGCTTAAAGCAAATCGTGCTGGCTTTACATAATTATATGGATGTTTATGCCGAGCACATGGTACCTTACAAAATTGATGACACGCAGGAAATTGCATTTAATACCGGGGCTTCCGGAACACATGGTTCGATCAGTTACTGGTTTGGCAAGGCTGATTTAACGTTGCCTACCGACCAGCAACTCGATTTCCCGAAAGGGCCGCTTGCTCCATTTATGGAATCAAACAGGCAGGCGTATCAATGTCCGGATTTTGGCGAAGCCCAAATGGGATTTGTTCGATTTGGACGTCCTGCCTGCGGGTATGCTTATAATGGGCACAACTTGAGTTACGGGATTGACTACGACTATTCCGCCTGGCCATCAATTACGGCTAAGGCATCTCCTGCAACAAGACGACTTGCTGATGTAAGGTCCACTTCGGCGACAATTGCCTTTGCCGATTCTGCGATCTACAACACCTGGAGTTACTTTCCTAATTCCTATCTGATGGAGAACTGGCTGTTGGAGCCACCCAGTAAAACGCAGCCATCGGTTCATTTCAGACATCATAATTCTGCCAATGTCGCCTTTTTGGATGGGCATGTTGAATCACGTGGACCGAGCTTTATTGCATTGCCTGCCTGGTTTACCCCGGCTCAGGTAAAAGCCAATAAAGATAACCATCTTGGATTTATCGGCGATGATGACACCTGGTATGATCGTGAATAGGTCGGCATTAATCATGCTTGCGTTTACAGGATGGTACGAAACAGCTTACCTCACCTATTAACCTTGTTTGAGGGGATAAATTTCATGAATCAGAACAGTCAACAACTACAACAGGGACGGTTTTCCGGTAAACAAATTCTGGCGGTTGGCCTGGTGGTTTTCTTTGTCATTCTTGCCAAGCTGATGCCTTATCTGTTGCCAAAATTCGGGTGGGAAATTCCTGTTGATCAATCCTGGTCGTACTTCTGGAACTTTTCGCCGATGTTGCCGTTGGCGATTGTTGCAGGGGCGATGTTCTCCAGACGTTGGGCGGTACTGATTCCTGCGTTTGCCTGGCTTGCGGGAGATCTCGGTATCTGGGCGATTACCGGTCATCGAGACTGGGCGTTCTATCCGATGACGCCATTTATTTACCTGCTGATGCTGATGACCGTTTATATCGGCGCAGCAGGAGCACGCTGGAAAAGTGGGAGAGGGCAGTTAGCTTCAGTCGGTCAAAATCTGTTAAGCGGGTTTGTCGGGGCAACACTGTTTTATCTGATCAGTAACTTTCTGATCTGGGCCTTTGGGAATGGAGTGATGTACCCGCTTACTCTGGGCGGACTTCTGGAATGCTATACGCTGGCCATCCCGTTTTATCGAAACTCTTTGGTCGGCATGGTGATCTACGTTCCTGTACTTACTGTGTTGATTTCGGAAATTGTCTCTGCGAAGCAAACGGCTTCGGCAAAGCAATACGAAGCCGTTCAAAAGGCGTAAGTATTTCCGAAGAGTTGTGGCAGAACTCAGCACGAGTGGTTTGCTCAAACAGATGCAATAAAAAGGGTTCAACGTGGTGTTTTTCGCAACTCGCAAAGAAACCAATGGAGAGTAGGGCAGGCATGGAAGCTTGTTCTATTCCCTGCCGGTTACGATGCGGCTGAGCGTTTTGAAATTTGGATGCTCTGCGGTGCCACACCATTCGAACAGGAGCGATTCGATCGTGGTCAATGTTGCTCCTGAATTTTCCAGGCGGCGAAGTGCTGTTTCATAATCCAACTGGTTACGACTGCGAACTGCATCAACAGGAATAACGACATCGTAGCCTATCGCCTGTAAGTCCAAGGCGGTCTGCTGGACGCAAACGTGCGTTTCGATACCAACCAGAACGGCCCGAAACCTGTCATCCTCCCGTTCTCCGGCACCCGGTAGTTGCAATGTTTCAACACTGCTGAATCGCTTCTTTTCCGGGGGAGCTTCCAGGTACTCATCAACAGGAGAAACTGTGGCTCCGAGACCTTGCGGATATTGTTCGGTTCCCAGAACTGGAATTTCAAACAACTTCGCCCCCTGAAGCAATCGGCAAATTGATTTTGTCAGGTTCTTTGAATCTGGAATTGCAGCGAGCAGTTTTTCCTGGACATCGATGACTATAACCAGCGATTGCGTCGGAGATATCAATTCGTGACTGGGAATGTATTCTGGCATATGTTTTCCGTTACTGCACTTTAGGGGAATTTATGGTTTGATGTGAGATTTTGTTTGTAAAAAGTTGGCTCTCCGCGATGATTGATGATTGTCCAAAAACGTCACTTCATCGGGAGAGCCAAGGATGGCTAAGCGTAAACGTTCTTCAAATCGTCGGCAACCACAACACAAAAAAAAGTAAAAAGTCGCAGCATGATAAACGCCGACGACTTCATCGCCGCAATCCGAATCGCAAGAAAACATCTCAAGCGAAGGTGCCGCTGAGCGGGGCGATGCACAAGGTCATTTTGATGCTGCAAGCCGTTTTGAATAAGCGGATGGCGTTTCGTCTTTCGATTATTATTGCGGGAATGTTTCTGGCTGATGATCGTCGCACGGCTGTCACTTTTTTCAAATCAAAAATAATTGCATCTCAAAATTGAATCCACCGCTAATTCTACCGACGGCATTTCCATTACCGTCAATGACATAACCAGTTGCTTCGTTTACCTTCAGAAATAAAGGGGTCACAGAAATAAAGGGGTCAGGTCTCTTTTTTGTGTACTCCAGATTCTGCTGATCCGACAACGATTGAGAGGCCGAAGCAACCGCCCGATCATTCCGCAACGTCTCACGATTCGTTTCGAGAGCAGCCCAAAAAAGTTGGGATACGCATTCGCTATCCCAACCTACATGTTACCCACGCTACGTCACTGGGTTCACAACACCGCCGTTCGCCTTTCCCTCGAAACCACAACCCGCCCCCGAGGCAGACCGAAGAAAAAAGAGAATCGCGGTAGGAACTGCCGTTTTCGGCAGTCCCCCGCACAGATCCGTACGTGAAGGATTACCTCATACGGCTCCTGCCTTGAGTCGGGCGTGAAATCGTTGGTTCGGATAGGGGTGGATGATGCGTGGACGGGGAAGAGCGCGTCGCGCCAGACGTTGCATTCGCGACCACGTCCACCGACTACGACCACGTTGACTGCGGCGGCGCAATACATGCAGCCATAGACGAGTCACCTCGTCGACGAAACGACCGATGCGTTGAGTGTTGCCGGGCACGGCATGATAATTCAGCCAGCCCTGCACAACACGTCGCAGC
>WFOZ01000243.1 GCA_015487825.1 Planctomycetaceae bacterium | reverse complement strand
TTACGGCTGGCAACTTCGTCGTCAGGGGCTTCACCAAAGCAGATTGCTCCACCCGATGCCCTGTTGACTTTATGGCTCACAAGCATTTACCATATTCAGTACCTTTCAACTAAAAAGAACAAACAAACTTACCTGGCACACCAGAGATCACCAGGAGTTCCCTGAAACATTTCTCATCTGCTGCACTCAAAAGCATGAGCTACAACAAAAGGCCATCCACTGAGTTGTTAGTAGTACAGTAAACAATCTTTGAAAGCAAAAAAGCCATGCAACGATCAGACACCAGACAGGCATCCAGATGTTGCTGCTATTCTCAGTTATTTACAGCACTGCTGATGGCTGTTGCTTTCAGTTCTATTTCACTGCAGGTTATAGATGCCGGTGAGATCCGACACTCTTTTCTTGGTCTAGGAAAAGCGAACAAAGCAGTTATTATCGATGAGAATGGTAAAGTCGAATGGAAATTCGACAAGCCTGCCAGTGATGGCTGGGTCTTACCGAATGGGAATGTATTACTGGCACTTTATGGGACAAAAGACTTTCCCCATGGCGGTGTCGTAGAAGTTGAACGTGATACCCATAAAATAGTTTTTCAATACAAGGGCCAGCAAAAAGAAATCAGTACTGCACTCCCTTTGCCGGATGGAAATTTCCTCGTCGTTGAATTGGGACCGCAACCGCGTGCAATTACTGTCAATCGTAAGGGGGAAGTCGTAAACACGATGCTTTTGCAATGCCAGAAAGAAAACTCACACATGCAAACTCGCATGTTGCGAATCCTTCCCAATGGAAATTACATTGCACCACATTTGCTTGATTTTGCGGTCAAAGAATACAATCCGAAAACGGGCGCTGTCGTAAAGACATTTGCAACAGATGACCGTGGCAGAGCAAAACGAGACTGGCCTTTTACCGCAATTCGTTTGAAAGATGGCAACACTTTAATTGCCTGCACGAACGGCAATCGTATTATCGAAGTTGACGCAAATGGAAAAATTGTCTGGAGTGTTACCAATGATGACCTGGGAGAAAAACTTTTCAATGATGCCTGTGGTGCCCAGCGGTTACCCAACGGCAACACCGTCATTTCCAGCTATCACACACGAGGGAATCAGGTCAAGTTATTCGAGATCACCCGCGAGAAAAAAGTCGTCTGGCGATATTCAGGCATGAACGCCGGCTTCCATCATTTTCAAATCCTGACAACAAATGGTAAGCCGATTAAAGAAAACAGGATGAAGTAGGAAGAGGCACCACATGAAGAATTCGCTCTGTATAATATTGAGTCAGATTGTCCTGGTCTTTTTCTCTGGATTGAATCTTGACCTTCCGGTAACAGCCGGGCCGCTGGAGGATGCGAAAGAGGATCGCACGAGCGTTATCTTTGAAGGCCGGGGCGATGACCGGCTTGCCTGCGATACGACGCTTCGAAAAATGCCCGATGGTTCCTGGGTGATGATCATGCTGGGCTTTGGCTATACCGAACCATTGCCAGCCAATCGTATCTGTATTTCCCGCAGTACCGATCATGGTCAAAGCTGGTCCTCAATTGTGCCGATTGATTTGGGGGTCAAGAAAAAAGATCCCGGCCGGGCACTCGTGCCAAGCGAATTGATGGTTAATGGAAATCGCTGCACGATGGTTGTTTCCACACATAATGGTGCCTTTGGTGACTGGAAAACTTTCTTTACTAACAGCGATGACTCCTGCAAAACCTGGTCGAAATTAATTCCTGCACCGGGACGGACAGCCAATCGGACTTTCATTCGTAACCGGATTGTCACAAAAAATGGCCGCTTGATGATGCCGTATCAGCACTACCTGAAAACAGACGTCAAAGCCCGCAAAGTTTCCATGGGAAGAATGTTCCATACGCCACGCAACCCACGAAACGGTGTTCTGATCAGCAATGATGGCGGTAAAAACTGGTCTGTTCATGGAGATATCCGTTTAAGTAAAGATGACAACTATCACGGTTGGGCAGAGAATAATATTGTTGAACTTTCGGACGGAAAAATTGCCATGATCATCCGGGCAGATGGCCTGGGGGGAGTGCTCTACTATGCGGAATCTCAAGATGGCGGACTGACCTGGCTGAAATTTGCAAGCAAAACCAAGATCCCTAATCCTGGTTCAAAAGCAACTCTTTATGGTCTGGGGGGCGACACCGTTGCCCTGCTGCATAATCCCAATCCCAAACATCGCAGCCCACTTTCAATGTGGATCAGTTATGATGGATTAAAAACATGGCCCTATCGCCGGGTACTTGTACCTGCATCAGTTGATCAGGGCGGTCGGCTTAATTATCCGGATGGATTCATCAGCGAAGATGGAAAATTCCTGCATTTCGCTTTCGACGATAACCGCCACCGAGCTATATTCTATTCAGCTCGCCTGCCTGCAAAATGATGAAAGCCTCCTATAGCCGTCCTGCCAGCCCCTGTATCAGCAAAGGCCACCTGTTGTGTGATCGATCCCTGCCTGATAACATCGACTCATCTAGTTTTGTTCTCAGCTTGTAAAATTAACACAGAAACTTTGCTTAAAGGAATACATCGATGTTCTCACTGTTTCGAAATTGTTGTTTGTATATCGCTCTGTTTCTGGTCAGTTTTCATTCATCGGTTTATGCAGAAAAACCTGCCTCTTTGTTTGTGTACGGCTACACCAATGAACTTAGCTATGTGCCGGGTGAAGAAATCGCTTTCCATCTTTCGACACCAGCCAAAAATGTTTCGATGACGATTGAACGTGTCGGGGCAGAAAACATCGAAGTCTGGAAAGGAGACGATATCCCCGGCGGTGCCCATCCGATTCCTGCTCGTGCCTCTTCAGATGGTTGCAAATGGCCGGTCTCTTACAAACTAAAAGTTCCTGCTGAGTGGAAAAGCGGCTATTATCAGGTTTCGATGAGTGTCAAAAACGATCAGGGAAAATCAGCATCCGGTTCCCTCTTTTTCATCGTGCGATCTGCCAATCCGGGAACAAACACAAAAATCCTGCTGCAACTTTCGACCAACACTTACAACGCCTATACGAATTGGGGCGGACACAGTTTGTATTCGTACCATGACCGTGACGGTTTGCAGGGGCATCGCGTTTCGTTTGATCGACCAATACGTTCAATGTTTAACAACTGGGAATTTTATCTTGTTCGCTGGGCCGAAACGAATGGTTATATACTCGACTACGCAGCAAACAGCGACTTGGAATTTCATCCGGAAATCCTGAAACATTATCAGCTCGTACTAAGTGTTGGACACGATGAATACTGGTCTTCGCTGATGCGGGACAACCTGGAATCATTCATTGCCAATGGAGGCAATGTTGCATTCTTCACCGGCAATACTTGCTGCTGGCAAGTCCGCAGTGAAGACAAAGGGCGGGCGCTCACTTGCTGGAAACAGGGGTACGTTTTCGATCCATATTACCGCACCAAAGATCCGAAATTGCTCAGTACACTCTGGGGGCATCACCTGGTTGGTCGCCCCGAAAATCAACTGACCGGCGTTGGTTTTTTGTGGGGCGGCTATCACAAAAGTCATGGACAGTTCATGGATGGCAAAGCTTCGTACAAAGTTCATCGTCCGGAACATTGGGTTTTCAAGGGAACCAATCTGAAACGCGACGAGCGATTCGGCGGCAAAGATACGATCGTCGGCTACGAATGCGATGGCTGTGAAATGCGATGGGAAGACGGACTCCCCTTCCCGACCCATAACGACGGCACTCCAAAAACCTTCACCATTCTCGGCACCTGCCCCGCACGCTGGGCACCGGGAGACAGCTTGTGGTACGACCGGTTTCCGAAAGATCGAGTTGGAGCAGCAGTGATGGGCGTCTACACCAACGGCGGCACCGTCTTTACAACCGGCTCCACCGACTGGACACACGGTTTGCGAGGCAAAGACCCTTATGTCGAGCAAATCACTCGCAACGTAATGGATCGCCTTTCACAAAAAAATTAAGCAGGCCGTACCGCAAAGCAGACAGAGTTCGTACCGGGCAAATACTTATTATCTACGCCAAATAAATTTGGACATACCCCCGGAATGTACAGCCAAAACTTTACAATCGTATCACAAAATGTTTCCGGGTTGCATGACCCGATATTGTGTATTGCCCAGCACGGCTGGTTCATTCTGATAGCCGTAACCAAACTGATATATTTCTAAAATTTGCGAGCCGTTCGCAAACTTTTACCGTTAGTTATACCGATTTATGGAAAAGATTTCGATGATGAACAGACAGGTCACTGCGGTGCATGGTTTATTGCTGGCAATGATTGTTTTGGGGTACAGCACAACATTGCTTGAAGCCGGTGAGCAACCGAATATTGTTTTCATGCTGGCTGACGATTTGGGATGGTCGGATACGACTCCCTACGGGAGCACATTTTATGAAACGCCGAATATCCAGCAGCTTGCTGAGCAGGGTGTGCGATACACCAACGCTTATTCGGCTAGCCCTCTTTGTTCGCGCACAAGAGCCAGCATTTTATCTGGACAGTATCCGGGGCGGATTCGGTTGACGACACCGGCTTGTCATCTCAAACAGGTTGTCCTTGATCCTCATGTTCGTGATACTGCCTCTCCTTTTGAATCGGTCGTTTTTCCGGGAACTCGAACTCGTTTTCCCAACAGTTATGTGACAATTGCAGAAGTCCTCAAGGAGTCTGGTTACTCGACCGCATTTTTTGGAAAATGGCACCTGGGACATGCTCCTTATTTGCCTGACAATCAGGGATTTGATCTGGTTGTCGGCGGGCGAGGGCATCCGGGGCCTCCAGGCGGTTATTTCGCTCCGTGGCCCATTGATACAATTCCAGAATCGCTTCCGGGCAGTCATATCGATGATGTCATCACAGCAGAAGCCGTTAAGTTTTTGAAGGCCAATCAAAAGAAACCCTTCTTTTTGAATCTGTGGTTTTACTCAGTACATGCTC
>WFOZ01000242.1 GCA_015487825.1 Planctomycetaceae bacterium | reverse complement strand
TTACGGCTGGCAACTTCGTCGTCAGGGGCTTCACCAAAGCAGATTGCTCCACCCGATGCCCTGTTGACTTTATGGCTCACAAGCATTTACCATATTCAGTACCTTTCAACTAAAAAGAACAAACAAACTTACCTGGCACACCAGAGATCACTTATGAAGAATTCATTTTGCTATTCACTCACCCTGTTCCAAACTGGTGGGAGGTGAATTTTTCCCGGTTTGATCAACAGGCGTTTTGTGTGTGGGAAACAACAAACGGCTACGGGTATGGCTATATTTACCTGTATGACTCGGCTGAAAAAGAACTGCGTATCTTTCAATGGAGCCAACAACACAAAACAGTGCAGGACGTGAGAGACTCTTTAGAGTGAAAACGGAACGCTACTTCTGAAATGGGTCCGGGTATTGTGAAGGTTGAGAGCCGGAAGCAGGTTGAATTTTGTCTGCAGCAGCTGCCCCTGCCGGGGATTGAGGCATTGCAGGAGTCTGTTCGACTAATGAATCGGTATTCAATGTCCCTGAGATAATAATGGGTTTGCCCAACGCATACTGCTGGGGGGCAGATTCGTAATCTTTATAGGCTTCCGGAAGCATCGCCTGCAAATCGGCTGCCCGGCGTTCATCAGAGGGGTGCGTCGACATGAATTCCAGTGGTTTTTCGCCATTCTGCCGACCGAATCGTTTCCAGAATTTCGGAGCTTCGGTTGGATCGTATCCTGCCCGTGCCATTAAGATCAAACCGATCTGATCCGCCTCCGATTCGTGCTTGCGGCTGTAGGGCAGTGAGAAACCGTACTGCGTTCCGATTCCGTACAAGGCGCGAATTCGATCACGTTGTTTTTGTTCGCGGTTTTGCGAAGCGTATTCAATCACTCTTCCCAACCCGTTCACCATGTTTTGTTGTGTCATGCGTTCGCCGCCGTGCCGAGCTAACGCATGGGCAATTTCATGAGACATTACCACGGCCAGTCCCGCTTCGTTTTCGCAGATCGGCATGATCCCTTCATAAATCGCAACCTTTCCACCAGGTAAAGCGAACGCATTCATCGTTGGCGAACTGATCACGCGAAATTCCCAGTCGAAATCGTCCCGGCCGGAAACCGCAGCAATTCGCTTGCCGACCCGATTCACCATTTCAGTGTAATAACGGTTGGTCGAGATTTTTTCTTCCGCAAGAATTTCTTCGTAGGCTTGCCGCCCCATCGCCATTTCCTGTTGCTCAGGAATCATAATCACTTGCCTGCGACCACTGATTGGCGTTGTTTGGCAGCCAACCAGAGATGAGAAAAGGACAAGCGTGCAAATGAGAAAGTTGGCACAGGCAGGACGGTTACTGTTTGCGAAAATATAATTCATTGAGTCTGCTTCTTGTTGATCCACTCTATTGAAAACTACGCAGTGAGTGTGGCGAGAGCTTAATCCCGATATGTTGCGAAACTCAACGGCGATTCTGATTTCGGCTGTTTTCGGGGCTTTTTGGCATGTTTTTGTAATTCTTACATGAAAAACCGGAAAAAACTGCCCTGCATATGTCCCCTGCCCCGTTTAACTTTCGCTTTGTTTGTAGAGGCCAGGAGGGACTCAAGAAAACAAATCTCAAAAATTTACTTACGATGGGGAATAGAGCAATGAAAACTACAACAGCAATCAAGGCATTCACAATTGCAATCGCAGTGACAGCAACAATGACCATTTCCAACGCAAATGCGAACGATCGATATAATGTTGCTTCTTCTTGCAACATGGGGAGTCGCCGGCCCGCTCCTCAACTTCCGGTGCTGGGAATTTATGGGCACTCAACTCGTAACGGCATGCTGGTAACAGATGTTGTACGTGGTACTGAAGCATGGAATGTTGGTTTGGAAAGAGGCGATCTCATCGTCGAAATCGATGGGCGACATATTCGTGGACAGCGTGATTACGATATCGCCATGCAACGTACAGGAAATCATACCATCTTGAGAGTTCTGGACGTCAGAAGCCGTAGAATTATTACTGTCGATGCTCATCTTTTCGGGCAACCATTGTTACGATAGTTTTATTCTATCTTCTTGTTCAATTTAAAAAATCCCCAAGCCCTCGCCAAATATTGGTAGAGGGCTTTTTTGCTTTACAACCAGTCTTATGGGCACCTCTATTTGCTTATAAAGCGAGAATAGACATTCCAGTCCGTAATGTAAGCACGACACCCAGCTTAAAGGGTGAAAAGGTAGCTATTCAGTGATGGGTGGCTGGGGACAAATTGCCGGAGGTGTTGCGAGCAAATGATGAGACGGCTGATGACAATTTGCCCCCAGATACAATCAGGTATCCAGCTCTGGGGGCAGATTGTGTGAATGTTTTCCGAACACTCACACCTTTATAATAACAATCTGTCCCCAGCCACCCTCCACTGAGTAGTTAAGTGAAAAGTAAGACGGTTTTCCAAAACCGTCAACAGGCCTCATTCACAGACGGCTTCGAAAAGCCGTCTTACGGGACGTTTGCCCTGTCTATGCCTGATTCTGAGGGAAACATCTCTGTAAACACCACTTGGACCTGAACAGCTAAAAGGAACGTAACCCACTATTATGAAACAAGTTAAAACAGCAGCAAAAGTAAGTTATAGCGAAATCCAGTTGGGTATTGTCTTTTAGCTTTTATTTTGTTTGCAACCGTACAGCGTTGCGGACCGGATGGGCTGCAAATACGAATTGCATCAAAAAGGACTTTTGGCGTATCCTTCGCATTCGAAACAGAATCTAAAATCGATCCCCCAGCGCCCGGCAACATATTGGGCGAGAGGAAGGTGCGTAATGCGGCTCAATAAACAAATTCGGTTCCTGGTGATGTGCTGCACTTTGATAGCCGTCAGCAGTTTTTCACCCAGCGTTGTAAAGGCTC
>WFOZ01000241.1 GCA_015487825.1 Planctomycetaceae bacterium | reverse complement strand
GCTCGGAGATGTGTATAAGAGACAGCGATAATCCCAGCTGGGACCGCCCGCAAAAATCAGTACTTTCACCGGTCGCTTAAACGCGTTGATAGAAACTATTCGCTGATTGTCATCGGTTTTAATTTCCTTGACTCCGGAAGAAGTCGAGACGCGCACGGTATAATCAATTTTTCCTTCTTCGGTTGGAGTACGCGGGAAAGTGACCTGCACCGGCACCTGGTCTTCGAGTAGTGTGACTTCTTTTTGCTCAATAACGACCGGCTCGCCTTCATCTGACTGATGTTGCATCAGCAGTTCCACAGAAACGGTGCGTCCCGATAAACCCTGACCTCTGACAAACGCTTCGATATCGTAAGGGTCGCCCAGTTGAACATCTCTGGGGGCGACCAGCTTGGCCAGTTCGAGATTGACGGGCGGTTTCACCCCACCCGTTCCCAAGGCGAACAGCCGCACCTTCAACTGGCGGGCGATATCGTTTGAACTTTGCACATCAGCCCCGGCGTTGCCTCCACCATCGGAAATGACGATAATTCCCGCCAGCGTTCGCCCACTCATTTCACGCATCAATTGAATCACCGATTCGCCAAGCCTGGTTTCTTCGCCGGTCGGCTGAAAAGTTTCTTTCCAGTCGGGTAGCTGACTCACCTGATTCTCGTCAGATTTTTCGCCGGAAGTCTCCTCACTTTCATCCGACTGATCGGTGCCAAGTTTCGGTAATGTTGCAATCCGGGAGGAGAGTGATTTATCGAAAGTGTAAATTGAGACTTCGTGCGATTTCCTCAATTCATCCAGCCACGGTTGATCCTGCACCAGTTCAACCACCTGATCGAAACGGGTCGGCATTGGCTTCGAAGCAGAACTGTTGTTTTCGGCCGGATCATCAGCGGGGTTTTGCATCGAAGAAGAGACATCCACCAGAATCGCAACACGGGAAGAACGTTCTGCCCAAGTTTGTGTTCTGGTTCGCGGGTCGAGAAAGACAATCAATAATCCGATGATGGCTGCAATTCGTAACGTTGGAAGGAGTATCCGCCAGCCAGGCGATAAACTTCGGGTATCCCGCCGATAAATTTCGACCAACGAAACGACCAGCAACAAAAGTACGCCGATCAGTAATACCCATTCGGTTGTTGAATCCGGTATCGACCACTCGGTAAAACGAACTGCCGATTGTGCAAAAACCAAAGGAATGAATCCTGAAACATTCATGATAAATTCCCTCCCTGATGAACCGGAGAGGAAACTTGTTTTGAGCCACCTGCAGAACCGGAATTTCCCTGCAGGGCGTTTGCGGGTGAAGGACGCGAACCGATTGCTGAACCGGACTGGCTGGTATGAAAACTGAGCCGGTAAGCCAGCGCCTGCTCTGCGAGTAAAATCAAAACCAGCAACAACAGAAGCAGCGTGCGAAGTTCTCGCCCGGGATCTTCTTTTTTTATCCCCTGAAGTTTGCCGTAATCCTGCACAATGACCCTTGGAATTGACGAGAGTTTGGCTCGCAACTCAGCAGAAGAAGTCAACTCCAGTTGACCTTCATTTTCCGGCACATTGAATGCATAGAGATCGGTTTCAATTTCGCGAGCCAGATTTTCTCGTCCGGCCCGATAAATCCCCGGCGATTTCGTCGCACTATATGTGGCATACAGAATTGTTGACTCGCCTGAGTTTTCGTTATCTTCCGGTTGATTCGTTTGAGATTCTTTCTGCACCGTTGCCAGGACAACCACAGAAGAAAGCCCGAGACCTTCGGGCGGCGTGAAGCGTACTTCCGGAGTGTAAACCGAAGGATTGACCTGTATCACCAGCGGCTGCCCAATTTGCGAAGCCGCACGAATATGTTGTCGGGAACCGAGATGTTTCACGAGCTCTAAATGAAACACGGTAAAGCCCGGTGCGTTGATATCGAAAGGCCAGTTATGCCAACGCTCAGAACTGTCCGGGTTCATCGGACCAGCCGATGTGAGTGAAATGAAAACCTGCCCCTCTCCCAGTCGAGATTCCAAAAAAAGTGGTGCCTGATTTCGAAGCTTTCCAATAACGTGAGCATCACCAACAAGCCCGGCCCCTTCAGAAACATCGAGCGGAAAGTAACGGTAAATATTGATAAAATTCGCCAACAGGCCATTTTCCGCATTCAAAATTTCAAACAGCGGGTGATCATTTAAAAGTAAATCTGCTCCAG
>WFOZ01000240.1 GCA_015487825.1 Planctomycetaceae bacterium | reverse complement strand
CATATATAATATATAATTATGATTCAAGTTTGGAGTGACTATTCAGCGGCTGGGGTCAGATTGTTATTTGAAAGGTTTGAATATCCAGAGGAATTCCGCACATTCTGCCCCCAGAACAGGAAGCTTCATACCCTCTGGGGGCAGACTGCCGCCTGGCGCCATCCTCAATTATTTTCAACACTTCCGACAATTTGTCCTCAGCCACCCATCGCTGAATGGTTACGATATTTGACTGGTGAGTGAGCATATCGAGCAACCTCATCAAGGTCATTGCTGACCCGGCTCGCCAGTTATTTCCGGTGGAAGCCGCTACCCGCGGCCCCTTCTGTTTTGCATGGACTCTCTTTTCTTCTTTGTTTCTTATAGAAAACAACAGGCTCTTTAATCGGACCATTTGAAAGATTGAATATGCGAATTGAAACACTTGATCTGGTCATCATTGTTGCTTATCTGGTCGGCATTGTTGCGTTGGGGTTGTATGCTTCTCGCAAAGAAAAGAATACGACCAGTGACTATTTTCTTGCTGGTCGCTCACTCCGATGGCCGATGATCGGGCTGTCGCTGTTTGCAACAAACATTTCGACCGTTCATCTGGTCGGGTTGGCTTCTTCGGGATACAAAGATGGGCTTGTCTTTGGGAACTTCGAATGGCTTGCTGCATTCTGTCTGATACTTCTGGGGATTGTATTTGCCCCGTTTTATTTTCGTAGCCGTGTAACAACATTGCCCGAATACCTGGAGCGACGATATTCCCCTGCTTCTCGAATGGTCGTTGCAGTGATGGGCATTTTCGGAGCGTTGTTCATTCATATCGGCGTTTCGCTTTATGCGGGTGCGACGATTATCGAACGTTTTTTCGATCTTGATCCGATGCTTTCAATTATGGTTATCTCATTGGCGACTGCAATTTATACGGTGATGGGTGGCCTGATGGCTGTGGTTGTCACTGAAGCAATTCAGACGGTTTTGCTATTGGCAGGGGCAGTTATTATTACGGTTTTGGGTGTTGTTGCGTTATCGGCTCAAGGGATCACCACTTATGCAGCTTTTGAACAGGCTCTCGGGCCGCAACATCTTTCTATGATTCATGCTGAGGGCGATTACGCCTGGTATGCGATGCTGCTGGGATACCCGGTGTTGGGAATCTGGTATTGGTGTGCTGATCAGACAATTGTACAACGAGTCTTGGGCGCACGTACCGAGCGTGATGCGCAGCTTGGCCCTCTGTTTGCCGGCTTCATCAAAGTGCTTCCCGTTCTTCTGATGGTTTTTCCGGGAGTGATGGCTTCGGTTTTGTTTCGTGATTTAATCGGTAACGAACCAGACCAGACACTGCCGGTGATGATTGAACAACTTGTGCCTGTCGGTTTGAAGGGATTGCTTGCTGCGGGGTTGCTGGCCGCGTTAATGTCAACCGTTGCCGGTGCGTTGAACTCGGCTTCGACGCTTGTTTCGATTGATCTGGTCGGACGCATCTGGCCCAAAACATCGGAAGAACAATTAGTAAAAATCGGCCGTATTACAGCGGTCATTGTGATGCTTGCTGCAATGGCATGGAGCACGCAAGGGAAGCATTTTGGTGGTATTTTTGCGGGGCTGAATCAAATGATTGCCTGCCTGGCCCCACCAATTACGGCTGTCTTTCTGCTGGGGATTTTCTGGCCCCGTGGCACAAGCCAGGCGGCATTTTATACACTTTTGGGCGGCTTTCTGCTGGGCATTGTTGTGTTCATTGCCGATTTCCCTGCGTTTGGTTTCCAGTTGATCTCACAACAACTGGGCATTCCATTCATGCTTCAGGCCTGGTGGTTGTTTGTAATATGCTGCCTGTTTTTTTCTCTCATCACCTTGATGACGGCTCCCCCGAAGCCCGAACAAGTCGATGGCCTCTGCTGGCCTAATCCATTGGCTGCATTAAGAACAGAACCGGTCAAATCCATCCGAGATCCAAGGATACTGGCTCTGTTACTGATGGCACTGATGTTTACGCTCTATTGGTTTTTTGCATAGGACCCAGCACGGCTGGTTCATTCTGATAGCCGTAACCAAACTGATATTTTTCTATAATTTGTGTACCGTTCGCAAACTTTTTACGTTAGTAGCATAGAGTCTTTACAATGAAATGCTGCGCAAAAACGGAATGAAGTGGCCAAGTACTTGTTTCATCGGGGCAGTTGTGTGCCTGGAAGTCTTCGTACCAAGCTGAGAAGCGGATGACTATGTCTTAAAAAAGGGTTGGACTCGCATTTTTTATCGAAACTACGCACACTATCGGGTGTTGAATATCGTGCATGTCTTTGTTTATCCGAGAAGAGTTTCCACGTCCACCTTTTCAGGAGTCATTAAATGTCACAGCAGAATGGTGAATCTCGTTTTCCTTTCAATCGAAGGCAATTTTTACGAACAACTGCTTCAGGAATTGCAGTTGTTGGATCCGGTGCTTTATTCAATGTGAGCGAAGCTGCGAAAAAGGCAACCTCTTCTGCCCCGGAATCAACCGTGAAGCACCTGTTTGCTTCTCTGAGCGAAGAACAGAAAAAGGTTGTTGCTTTCGATTGGGATTATCAGAAAAAAGGACATGGTTTACTGCGAACTCATGTCAACAATAACTGGAATATCACGAACCCCGATATCAACAGCAAGTTCTTTACAGCTGACCAGCAGGAAATGATTCGCACGATTTTTGAAGGGATCATTCACCCCGACTGGCACAAACGATATTACACACAAATCGAAGATGATTGCGGCGGTTTCGGCGACAATCAGAGTATCGCCATATTCGGCACACCGGGCGAAGGCAAATTTGAATTTGTCATGACGGGTCGCCACCTGACGCTGCGGTGTGATGGCAATTCTTCAGAACATGTTGCCTTTGGGGGGCCTATCTTCTACGGACATGCCGCCAGAGGTTTCAATGAGGAACCGACTCATCCCGGGAATGTTTTCTGGGAACAGGCTGTTGCAGCAAATCGTGTTTATCAAATGCTTGACGGGAAACAGCGAGCGGCGGCGGAAATTAAAAGAACACGACGCGAAGGAGACATCGCTTTTCGCGGATCAGGAAAACAGATTCCCGGCCTTCCCGTAACCGAACTTTCTGATGATCAAAAAACCGCCCTGCAAAAAGTTCTGCAAAAACTGATCGAGCCGTACAGGCAATCTGATCAGGACGAAGTATCTGCCTGTCTAAAAAAACAGGGCGGACTTGATGCGTGTTCTCTTTCATTTTACACCGATAACGATATCGGTAAAGATAAAGTCTGGGATAACTGGCGTCTTGAAGGCCCGGCATTTGTCTGGCATTTCCGCGGTGCCCCGCACGTGCATGTCTGGGTAAACGTAGCAGACTCTGCAGAAGTCGCAACCAACTCTCCGTTCCTGCTACGAAATCGCTCGTAATTTCGAACAGGGGGACTTCAATTAACAGACAACGCCTCCCTCGTTAAACTGGAAGGTAAATTTCCTGTCTATGGTTGTAACTGCTCAGCAAAGGGTGGCTGGGGACAGATTGTTATTTGAAAAGTCTGAATGTTCGGAAAACATCCACTCAATCTGCCCCCAGAACTGGAAACCTGATTGTATCTGGGGGCAAATTGTCACCAGCCGTCTTGTCAAATTGCTCACAACACTTCCGACAATTTGTCCCCAGCCACCCATCACTGAATAGTTACCTGTATTACTAACGGTAAAAGTTTGCGAACGGCTCGCCAATTTCAGAAAAATATCAGTTTGGTTACGGCTATCAGAATGAACCAGCCGTGCTGGGGTTAATACAACACACTGAGATGAATCAGGTAGAAATTCTGTTTCATCTCAGTTACATTGAAGTATGCTTAAAAGAAGTTCCTAAAAAAACATTGCCTTTATTTTTCAACAAGTTCGAGTGGAACGATGAAAAAAACACCAGGCTTTTCGCATCGCGGCAATCAGCTCATCGGTAATTTATTACGACGTAATTTTCTGAAAAGCATGCCTGCCGGTTTGGGATGGCTCACATTGGGCGGAATGCTTTCCCGAGATGCCCTGTGTGGTGGAACTTCTGGTTCAGGAACCCGTTTTCCGGCTCGCGCAAAAAATATTATTTTTTGCTTTATGGATGGTGGACCGAGCCATGTGGATACTTTTGACCCCAAGCCAATGCTGAAGAAACATGAAGGCAAGCCAATTGGCGAAAGTGCGGTCTCCAAACGATCTCAATCCAG
This sequence comes from Planctomycetaceae bacterium, assembly GCA_015487825.1. Taxonomy (GTDB): domain Bacteria; phylum Planctomycetota; class Planctomycetia; order Planctomycetales; family Planctomycetaceae; genus Rubinisphaera. The sequence continues at coordinate 6,571 of WFOZ01000240.1, read as the reverse complement.
TGCCGGCCGTGTCTGGTTTGGGAGCCCCTGGAAGTTTCAACAACGTGGAAAAAGTGGATTGTGGGTAAGTGATCTGTTTCCGTACATCGCCCAGGTGGCAGATGAGCTCTGTGTCGTACGTTCGATGGTTGGAGAGCTCCCGCTTCACGGAAATCAGAATCTTCTGCTTCATACCGGACGTATTCTCGGTCAGGCTCCCAGTATCGGCGCATGGATTTCTTACGGTCTGGGAAGCGAAAACCGAAATCTTCCCGGCTACATGCTTCTTAACAACGACTGGGTCCCCAATGGCGGACTGGAAAATTTTGGCAGTTCGTTTCTTCCGGCCAGTCATCAGGCAACCATGCTGCGTGCGAAAGGAGTTCCCGTTGATAACATTGTCCCTTCAGATTCATCGGAACTGCAACAACGAAAACTGGCACTGCTTGCCGATCAGGATCGGGAATTCGCCAGGCAGACAGCAGACCCTCTGGCGATTGAAGGAGCCATCGCAAATTATGAAACTGCGTATCGCATGCAAAGCACAATCCCTGAAGTTGCAGATATAAGCAGAGAGCCAAAGCATATTCAAAAACTTTATGGTGTCGATTCCGCCGATCAATACCAGCAACATTATGCGACTCAGGCGCTGCGAGCCCGTCGCCTTGTCGAAGCGGGTGTCCGTTTTATTGAAATCACCTGCCCCAGTTTTGATGGGAATAATTCTCCGTGGGATCAGCACGGGTTAATCAGGAAGAATCATGAAAAGAATTCGCTGATTACAGATCAATCCGTTGCTGCGTTGATAACCGATCTCAAACAGCGCGGTCTTTTGGATGAAACCATCGTCATATGGGCGGGGGAAATGGGCCGCACGCCTCACACTCCGAAAGTGACTCCCACTTGCGGGCGCGATCATCATGTTAATGGTTATTCCCTGTTCATGGCGGGGGGCGGTTTCAAAGGTGGAATCGCTTATGGCCATACCGATGAATTCGGTAATTCAGTCGTGGAGAACAAAGCCGATATCCACGACATCCACGCCACAATTCTGCATCAGATGGGTATCAATCACGAAGCTCTCACCTACCGTTACGGCGGTCGAGACAATCGATTAACCGATGTACATGGGCGTGTCCTCACAGATATTCTGGCTTAGCCTGGATAATTCATCAGCCGTTGCGTTGGGCATCAGCCCACGGTTGCCCGCATCGTCACATGAACCGCACGCCAGCTCACTCCGGCTGCTTTGCTCGTTTATAATTCGGGGTAGGAACAATCCGGAAGCACTTATTTTTCGGATGAACTACAAATCTGCCTGTTTTCTTTTCTCGCTCAAATGGTTAATATGTAGTCGGCAAGTCTGAACGCTGAGTATATCCTTTCCTCCTGCATATCGGTGAGAAATGTCCGGACGCAAAACATTTCGAGTTGATCGATCTCGAACGCCACTCATTGCAACAACGCTGGTTTTGTTTGGTGGGTTTGTAGCCTGTCTGGCAATTGCAACTCCCTTCAGCAAAGATATGCGATATCCCATGTTGATTATTGTCGGGATTTATCTGGGAATTGCAGTGATGCTGGGCCTGCTGCGCCGACCAACCTTAAACATTCTTGCTGAACTCCAGGCTATTTCTCAGGCCAAACGAAAAAAGAAGGTGACTTACAAAGTCAAAAAACGGAATCCGATTTCACAGACCGGTCCACGAAAACCACCCACCGCAGAAACGATTCGTGAAATTCGGGGGAAATGAGCTGGCAGCTGCCGTGAAGATGCTTTAGCCGGAGGGGGGAATCCGAGGGCTGTAAAAAAACTCCGCCTGAGTCTCTCAAACAGAGTAACTCGGGCGGAGAATAAAATCAGCAGCAGCGTAGAGTCTGGTAAGAAGGTGTTTTAAGACTCAAAACTGCCTGACGGTTAATTCACTTTTGACATGTGAGCAATCAGATCCAGAACTTTGCTGGAGTAACCCCATTCGTTGTCATACCAGGAAATGACTTTGGCAAATTGCGGACTCAACGAAATACCCGCACCAGCATCGAAGATACTTGTGCAGGATTCTCCGATGAAGTCTGAAGAGACTACATCGTCCTCTGTGTATTTGAGAATACCTTTCATCGCCCCTTCGGATGCTGCCTTCATGGCTGCTTTGATGTCATCATAGGATGCTTCTTTTTCAAGACGGCAGGTCAGGTCAACAACAGAGACATTTGTGACAGGAACACGAAATGCCATGCCGGTCAGTTTGCCGTTCAGTTCCGGAATTACTTTCCCGACAGCTTTGGCAGCACCAGTGCTTGCCGGAATAATGTTCGCAGAAGCTGCACGTCCATCCCGCCAGTTTTTGCCAGATGGTCCGTCGGCAACTTTCTGTGTTGCAGTCATTGCATGAACGGTCGTCATCAGGCCTTCAACGATTCCAAAATTATCGTGAAGAACTTTAGCGATGGGAGCCAGGCAATTTGTTGTGCAGGATGCGTTTGAAACGAATTGCATATCAGCGGTATATTTATCGTGGTTGACGCCCATGACAAACATTGGTGTTGCATCTTTTGAAGGGGCAGACATGACAACCCGTTTTGCTCCACCATCGATATGTCCCTGTGCCTTTTCTGCAGTCAGGAAGACTCCTGTTGATTCGACAACATATTCTGCTTCACAAGCTCCCCAACCGATATCAGCAGGTGACCTCTCAGCAGATACTGCGATCTGTTTACCATTAACAACCAAAGTGTTCCCGATAGCTTCAATCGTTGTTGAATCAGGAAGTTGTCCGTGTACGGTATCGTATTTAAGCAGGTAAGCCATGTACTCGGCATCAAGAAATGGATCATTAACTCCAACCACATCGATGTCGTCACGATTTAATGATGCTCTGAAAACAAGCCGACCGATCCTGCCAAATCCATTGATTCCTACTTTAACACTCATCTGTACTTCCCCATGTTTTGTTGAACTGAATAAGACGTCTCAATCAAGAGATTGAGCAGACAGTATTACATCGTATTTTCTGCCTGTCCAGCGTGTAAGTTCTTTTGACATTTTCTTCATCAGCAGATGTCGATCTGATTATTTCAAGCAGACCTTCAAATGAGTCATCCTCATCGCAAAGCACCATGAACAGGAAACACTCAATTGCCTGCAGAGAGTTACGATCCAACTTTATTCCGCTGTATACCGATTAAAGCAGAAAGGAAAATTACTCCGTAACTCACTTTGATTCCACGAGTTGCTACACGCAGGCCGACTTGCATCAGAAATCAGTGATGCACCAAAACGTATAAGGAAGAACAAATATCAACAGGCGACAATGAAAATAGGTATTGACCAGACAATATCTGTTTGAGCGACTTTACGGTGTCAACTTTGTGGCAAGTATATTTATTGTCCCCAGTGATACTGTATTTCCATCAGGAACATTTAGTTCAATATCCCGCTCGCCGTTCATTTTGATATAGCCGGGAATTTCGTGCCAGATGCGAAGCGTTACCGTTTTTGCGGGAAGGTTTTTTATCATGAAGTTCCCATTTTCATCGGTGAGAACAGCATACGGATGATTGACAACAAATAACCTGGCGGACATCCACGGATGTAGATCGCAGGAAACTGTCATTGGCAATGGCTCAGCGAGAGAAAATTTCAATTCAATATTATTTTGATGCCGGTTTCTCAAAATCTGAGCGGGCATCAAAAGGTTCATTCCATCATTACGAAGAGGAAATGTATGGAGCGAATGCTCGAAAATATCATTTGAAAAACAGTTGATGAGCTGATCCGTTCTTACGATAAGTGCATGAGGTACGTATCGACACCCTTCAATTTTGAGTTCGATTTTTTTCCGGGCCGATTTCTTCAGATCGGGATGAATTTGTGGCATTCCACGTCGTTGACAAAGATAGACAAAACAGTTTTTCAGCCCACCGTTTTTTCCAACGATAACGCTTTCATCGGGAATCGCTTTCACTGCACAGACAGCGGCACCTTTGGCGACAAGATCGGGCATAACAGGAGGAGTGCCTTCAACGACAATTCTTCCCGAAACCGATCCCCAGCCCTGCTCCTGTGCCATCAGGTTGGAGCCCAAAAAGAGAATGGCGATGGCTAATATTTCAATTACATTTTTCATCAGCCTGCCTCGGATAAATGGTCACCCTGTGGAGAAGAAAGTTTTTTAATACAAGCTGTCTGAGATGCCTGCTTCAAAACTTTGTACTGCCCAGTCAGATCTTCTATAGAAACCTTTTTTAATGCAGCGTTTTGTTACCTGGACGTTATCTTACGACTATTTACTGATACGATTCCAGTCGGTTGAGATATTCTTCCAGTCGGGCAGATAATCGGGATTGCCGGTTTCTGGAAAAATCATTGTTGAGTAAACTCGTTTTCAGACAGTTCTCGAAACAGCCGATAGCGCTCAGCAGTAAATTGCTATAATCGAAAACCGCAATCAGTTTCTGTTCTGTCTGGTTGAGTGGCCGAACAGCCTGGTAAATGTTTACTGCATCGGACCACAGCTTCCAGTTATTCCCGGCAATACTGCCTAAGAGCCGTGTTATGTCTGTGAGAACTGAATCGGTACCAAAAGCTGCCGGATCGATTACCCCGCTGACTTCATCTTCCGTGAATAAAACATGCTCTCTCCAAAGGTCTTTGAATACCGGCTGTAAAGGTAAACTCAACTGAGTTGCAGTCTTTAGTTCCTCCCATAAATTTGCAGCCCGGGAGCGAAAAATCAACTGCAGGCGAAGCTGAAGGCTTCTTAACTCCTCCGGCTGCATCAAGCTGGACTGCACATCCGCGACCCCTGTTTTGAGATAATATTCCAACTTTCCAAGTCGATGTTTCAGACTGGGAGATTTTCCTTCATGTGCTGGACGAATCCATGAAAAATGTTCCGTGCTCGGCATGTGTTTTGCTGCTGCAAGATGCAGGTGAGCAACCGCCCGCATTGTATTTTTTAGTCTTTGTGCAGATAAAGCGATAGTGGTGAGAGGTTCCCCGGGAAGCCAGGGTTCGATATGGATCAGTTTGCCGGAGCTGGAAATAGTGGCAACGGTTCCATCTGTTTTTCTTATCGCAGGGGCAACATAAGTGATGCCTTCTGCGTAAACATCTTCCAGAAGTCTTGTCAGGGCTTCGAGTTTGGGTAAGGAACGTTCTATGGAGGGCCAGATCCGCAATGCATAATTTTCATTTCGGGCAGTGAACTTATAAACCTCTGCCCCGCTGAATCCGAAGTGAACAGAAGCAGGCGGCCACTGATCGGGCTGGAAAGTTGGGCCAAATAATCCGATTGTGTGACGTATTTCCTGATCCGATTGTAGTGACAGCATGGTTTAATCATTGACATAACGGTTTTAGCGGGTGTACAAGATTAGTATAAACATTGTGTGCCAAAACGGCGGGAGGTTCAAGCTCCCATGTTTTGAAGTGAATTGCTGCGGAATGATTCGCGCATCCATAATACTATTATACGACCAGGCTCTTTCAGGAGGAAAGTGAGTGGCAGGCAGGCCTGTTTGGGCATTGTTTTTTGGAGAAGATTTCTCATGAAAAAGAGCTTTCGAAGTTTAGTGCTGGCCTGTTTGGGAGCCAGCGTTGTTTTAGGGGCCGTCAATACTTCTCAGGCAGGAGTAATTCCCTGGGCCTACGATGCGATATTCGGGCCGGTCGGTTCCCTGCGAAGTAATACCGGGGCTTTCCTGGCTTATCGGCCGATCCGCGCACGCCGTTACCGAAGCTACTACAGTGGAATCGGCTATTACCCCGGTTCTATTTGCCAGCCCGCTTGTAACACAGGCTGCAATACCAGCCAGTATCAGGCCGGGTATTACCCAGCATACGGCAGCTATTACGCTCCATCGGGTTGTAACAACTGCTATGCGGGTTGCAATACTTGCACACAAGGTTGCTCTTCCGGAACAACCCCGGCGACAGGAACAACTTCAACTCCATCTCCTGCTGCCAGTAATCCTGCCCCAACTCCTATGACAACTTTCAAAAGTAAGGCTCCGGAAATTAAACCTGAAGCTGCCAATGGCTCTGACACAAAGAATAAGCCAAACAGTAATTATGACGAAAAAAATACCGACCCGGACGGATTCTCACTCCCCAAAAAACCAGAGGCAGAAAGTAAAACAAAAGCTGAGGAAAAAACAGATGCCCCAGCTTTCGATGGGTTTGGACTTCCCCCAGTCAGTTCAAAAACGGAAGCAAAGAAAGTCCTTACCGCTCCACTCATTCCGGTTGAAAAACGTAAACCTGCTCCCACCGGTATCGAAGAAAATGGTGGCGTAAAGCTGCCTTCATTACAACTGGTTCCTGCGCCAATCGAGATCGACAGTTCTCAGGTTACCTTCATGCAGGCACCTCAGCGGACACGAATTGCGAGAACGGCACGGTTCTATGTGCCTCAGGTTGTTCGGCACGTTCCTTCTACTTACGACAGTTTGATTCCACCACTACCATCGCCCGTTCATCTGGCCGGGAAATAATATTGAAGTGACTAAAAAACGCCCTGTCAGGTCGAAAGATCTGGCAGGGCGTTTTCAGTTTCGAAAGACAGACTCCAAATAACCCGACTGCTTATGT
>WFOZ01000239.1 GCA_015487825.1 Planctomycetaceae bacterium | reverse complement strand
TAAAGATTACGAAAAAACAACCGAGTCAAGCGAAGCGTTGACTTACATTGCAATGATTGCATTAATGTCAAAGCGGCTCGCCATCATGAAGAATTGATTTTTAAAACACCTTCTTAGTAGGATTTTTTGGATTAATAGAGGTTCCCTATTATATCACTAACGGTCAATTTCTTTGCGTCACTCGCAAATTTCAATAAAACAAATCCTGGCTACGGCTGCCAAAACAAACCAGCCGTGCTGGGGAGAACTCATTTTTTATCGGGCCGAATGAACGGAGAAAATATCGTGAAGCGTACATGGTTGCTTACGGGTTTGCTTTTGTTCTCCTTTGGCTTTGCAGCGTGCTCTGCTGTTCTGGGGGATGAAAAAAAAGAGGGGACAATCAAACAGAAAACATTTACGGGGACCTGGAACAACCGGAAGTACAATTCTTCGGGGCCTTTAAAGTGTGTAGCAAAGCCCGGAAAAAATGGTGTTGTCATTGCCACCTTCACGGGAACATTCAAAGGAGATCCGTTTAAGTACAATGTTCAGTTTCAGGCAAAACCGGGGCGCGGTCAGACAGACCTTTCCGGAGAGGCAACCATTAGCGGTCATATTTATAAATGGACCGGCTCGCTGATCGGCACTCGCTTACGAGGAAAATATCTGGGAAGCAACGGATACAATGGAGAGTTCATCCTAAACGAATCCAAACCACGATAACTCTTCATTCGTGTTTAAGTCCCTCTCAAAACAGTGCACATTCCCGAGCTGCGTACTGAGTGAACGCTGCAATGTAAAATTTCCGGTTTTATCACCACTACAAATGGCCTGTTGCATGGCGTATCAGTCCGTTCCGAGGTACAACATGATAGGATTTTCTGTTTGGTAATCGTAAAAAGTAAATACTCTCCCTTCTTTGTTTGAAACAATCTGTGTTCATATGGCTTGCTTAAAAGTAATTTATTCTGATCAATCGGAACAGGTTATTGCGTTGTCCAAACGAGAGCCGGTTTCTATTGGGCAACACGCATCGAATAAGATTTGCCTGGACGATCCCAAGGCTCCAATTCTGTTTGCCCGTATTCTCTGGAATAAAAAGGCACGCGGTTACGAAGTCACCGCAGCTTCACTGGATGATATCACTATTTCTGGAGAAGCCGTTCGTTCTGCAATATTGAAAGACACTGACTTTTTCAGCGTCTCTAACGTGAAGATTATTTTCCATAAGGAAGATCTTATTGAAGGTGATCAGCAGGATGATGAAGGCATCGACCCGGAAGAAGCAGAACAGACCGTTGAGGCTGAAAATGAGAAATCATCACGAAGTTCCTCGAAAAAGAAAAAGAAAAAAACAGTAGATCAACCCGGTGAATCCGTGAAGCTGGCACAAACTTCTGAGACGGTTGAAGAGGCTTCGGTCGGAGAGTGGATTAAACGAGCCAGGCGACCGGGCGAACGGGATGCTGTTCGATCCCCAATGGTGACGGCTCTTATTTTTGTCGCCCTGTTACTTGCCGTGGCGGCTGGCGGCTTTTACCTGATGATCGGCAGGCAATCTGCACAAATTGCCTACAATGAAGCCAAAAAACATCGGGAAGAAGGAAAATACGCACAGTCGATTCAACTTTATACTCAGTTCCTTTCCGACTTTCCAACGCATCCGCTTGCAGATCAGGCAAGAGTCGAATTGAGTTTTTCACGTATTGATCGTGCCCTTTCCGGAGCCGGTGGAGATATCGAAAAGGCTCTTCAGGCGGTCGAAGATTTTGTCACTGAACATCGTCAGCGAGACGACTATCGGGACTGGTTTTCCCTGCTCGCTGTTTATTCTTCACGCATTTCAATTGAAGCGTATCGTCAGGCCGGGCGCCAACACAATCCTGAACTGCTTGAGACCGGCGATCAAGCCCAGCAGTTCTTCGCTCGCTTCAAAGCAACTGATGGCACCGATGATGCTAACGAGCAGGAAATTGAAAAAGCATCGGTCCTTGCCCGGGCAGAATTGCTCGAATTTGATGTTCAGGAAAAAACCATCGCAAAAATGGATCAGGCACAAAAACAGAATAATGTTTCCCTCGTCCTGAAATGCTATCGAGAAGCAGTTGTACGATATCCTCAGTTCGCCCAAAAAAAAGAATTCATTTCCCGCATCAAAAATACACTTCAAAGCGAGCAGCAAAGCATTACATCAAAGTTGTTTTCAGATGATGAACAGCCCCCGGTTGCTGCACCTGTAAAAGTAAATTCCATCTTCAAACAGAATCTCCAGCTGGTTGATCGCAGTTCTTCCCGGTTTGATATTCAATCCGACGGGCATGTGGTCTGGTTTCTGGTTGATGGAATTATTTATGCCGTCGATAGAATGCTTGGCGAAGTACAATGGAAAAAAACGATGGGAAAGCCTGTTGTTTTTGAACCGATAACAGTCAATTCAAAGTTTGAATCCTGGCTCATTCCAACTCGCTCGGGAACAGCGTTATCTCTTCTTAAACAGGAGGATGGCGCATTGCAGTGGGAACTGGAACTGCAGTCGCTTATCACCTCTCGCCCTGCAATTATTGGAGGCATGCTTTATGTGCTGACTGAAAACCGACAACTTACTGCCATTGAACTGGAAACAGGTCATCGCATCGGTCAGATTACTTTCCCTCGCCAGATCTCTGCACCAATCTGCTCGTTGAATGACAATGAACTTCTTTGTGTGGGGCAGGAAGATGTCTTCTATTTTATCAATCGGCAAACCTGGAAATGCACCGATGTCAGATACTACGGTCATGCAAGCAAAACGATTACCCTTCAGCCTCAGATAATAACCGGTCAATTAATCGTTTTGGAAAGTGATCAGCTTCAGAACGGTCGGATGCAAGCGCTTCGCTACGGCAAGGATGACTGGAGAATAGAGGCTGTCCAGTCCAGTCGTCTGGTCGGCTCTGCTGCGGATACCCCCATCCTTTGGGGAGATCGGCTGTTCCTGAAAACAGATCGTTCTGCGATTTCCGCCTGGAGACTCAGCGATGCACCCGGTAAACCGCTATTGAGCCGCATCACCAATGCGCCAATTTCCTTTGCAACAGATATCAAGATATTTATGCAGCCGGTTGAAGGAGATCGTTTGCTTATCGCCGGAGAATCTTTACGTGAGCTGACTTTGCTGACAAATGCATTTGAACAACGAGCCTTGCCGGTCGAGCTGGGGCGGGCAACGCAATCGATTCAGATGTATGGGACGAATTTATGTATCGCCGGAGAATCGGTCCGGGAGCAGGGGCGAGCATTTATTCATTACGATCTCGATCAGGGCAAATCATTCTGGCGATTACGGCTCTCTTCAGATCCTAAAGTTCTGATTAAAGGCAACAGTTCCTCTTCAGTTCATTGCCTGGACGCCAGCGGTAATCTTTTCGTAACCTCGCGCTCTAAAAAAGCTGGCAATATTAACTTCAGTGAACCTGTCGAGCGAATTCCGGCTCTCTCTGCTTCACCAAACAGTCAGCTCAAAATGGGGTATCTTTCTAACCGGGAGAAAAGCCTGGTCTTTTCAGGACCTGAAATCAGATTGCTCAATTCTTCAGGTCAGATTGAACGTTCGGTTCAGTTACCGGCAGTTGCACAAGTAGTTGCTGCCACATCACAAGCCGTATACTGGGCGAATCAAACAGGAATTCACTTCACTCGCTGGGAAGTGAATACTCCTTCGGTTGCCGACTGGTTAAGCCCGGTGGAAAAGAATGACACAAAATTCCATCATTGGACCGATCTGGTCGCTGTTGATAATCAGACATTGCTTGGCTTCAGTAACAGGGAAACCTTGCTCGGCCTGCAAATTCGTGAGGATCCGAGCCGACACCTGGCTCAATCAGGGATCCTTCATCTGGAATCTAAAGCAATTGAAGCCGGTATGTATGATGGCGAGCTTTACTGGCTTGCGCTGGAAGATGGTTCCGGACTTGCAGTCGACCCGCGGTCGCTGGTGATTCGCCAACAGGCAAAATTCAAATCAACTCCCACCGCTGGACCTTGGCGTGCCGGATCGTCTGTCTATATAGAACTGGGTGCAACGCATCTTTCCGCCAGAGAGGCAAAGCATTTCGAAACAGAACAGTGGTCACTCCCATTGGGCAACTCTCCATTGGCCTCCGCTCCATTTCTGCTTGATGAACAACATTTATTCCTCTGCAAAAATGATGGAACTTATCTGGTGGTTGAAACAGATTCCGGAAAGAAAGTAACTGAAGGGAAATTGCCCGCGGCGATAAGTTGCCCACCAGTTCTTACTAATAAAACTCTCTACCTGGGGCTGAAAACCGGATCAATTGTCTCCGTAGCCCTGGACGAGTTGCTCAGGAAAAAAGAGTAGCCTTGAGTAGATCACCACTCAGTTTCTTTTTCTCTGCGGAAAATCAAACGAAAAGATTTCTACATCTGTTCCCAGAAGATTTCACTGCCGGAAAACACCGGGCCTTCCAGGCAACTGCGACGGTAGTCCCATTCACCTTCTGTTTGTTTTGTCGGGACGACACAACTAAAACAAGCACCGAAACCGCACGCCATTGGGGTTTCCAGTGAGACCCAGCATTCAGTATTGTATTTTTCGCATAACTGAGCAACCGCTTGCATCATGCGAATTGGGCCGCAGGTGAAGACAATTTTTGATTCGTTCGAATCATTTGTCAGCATTGGCTGCAATAAATCGGTGACCAATCCGTGATGCCCTGCGGTTCCATCTTCGGTGCAAAGCTGAATGTCCAGCCCATTGATATCCGATAAATCACTCATGTCTGCGCAGAATCTTTTTTCACGCACACCATAAATTAACGAGGCTTTCTCCGCCTGAATCCTGCATCGTTCAGAATCGGTACCATATTTCTTCTGCATCAAAACTTCACGAGAAGTCGCCACAAACGGCGTGTAACCGATCCCGCCTGCGACCTGAATGAGGTGGTCTGTTTGAATTGCGGGGAATCCATTGCCCAACGGTCCCCATAATTCGAGAGTTTCGCCAGGCGACAACTTTTGCATGATGCCGGTCATTTTGCCAACAACATGAAACCCGACATCAATCCCGACGGCTCGCCCTGTTTCATCGAGTACGGTATCGTACAACGCAAACGGTCGTCCCAGTAACGGATCGGATCCCCCCGGTTTTCGCAGCATGAAAAACTGTCCCGGCAATATCTGCTGTGCCAGTTCCTCGCAGTTCAGACGCACCCGGTAGTTTTCTTCACAAAGAATGCTCAGTTCAACAACCTGAGCTTCAGTCTGCATCGCAAGTATGGTCATTTTAGTGGCTCAATGTAATAGTTTCAGCCACAGAATAATTTAGCCACAGAGAGAATATCCAGTAATTATTTTGAGAGCGTACCCTACCTGGTTTTCTCTGTGGTTTCTGTGCTACTAACGTTAAAAGTTTGCGAACGGTTCGCAAATTATAGAAAAATATCAGTTTGGTTACGGCTATCAGAATGAACCAGCCGTACTGGGTCCTTTGTGGCTAATAATCAAAGTGCATTAGATAGTGATGAAATCGCCCCTTACTTTTTAGGTCGATAATAATGCGTCGCTTGTGCGAACATGCTTTCTGCGGATTCCATAAT
>WFOZ01000238.1 GCA_015487825.1 Planctomycetaceae bacterium | reverse complement strand
GTGTTGGCTCCATTAACAATAATATCGAACTGTAATGCAGGCTGATTGTTTTTGATGGTTTTGTAAAGCGTTTCTTTGCAGAAATAGCAACGGTTGCCCGCATTAGCCTGATAGTCGGGATGAGAAAATTCATCTGTCTGCAAAACAACCAGAGGGATATCAATTAACATTGCCAGTTGTGTCGCTTCTTCAACGGCCCCTGCCGGCAAGGAAGGGCTTTCTGCAATGACAGCCACGGCATTTGCACCACATGCAGTCCGGGCCGCCTGTGCCAAAACAGTACTATCCACTCCGGCAGAAAAAGCCACGGCGACACGCCCGGCCCGTTCGAGAATGCTTAATAGCTGGTCACGTTTCGCATCGAGCGAATTCAGAGGAGGCTCATTCATGGTTATTATAGATTGGTATTAAAAGTAAAGACGAAAAGATGACATTGGATCTTCCAGGGTGTATGTTATCATACTCCTTTGAGTGTGGAATCAAAGTAATGCGAACTCCTATAAATTCAGAAGGAGTACAGATATTGAAGAAGCCTCAGTAATTGTTCAAGTGCTGCAAAGTGGATTTGTTTTTCGATTCGACGGCTTTGGAAAATCTTCGTACATCTTGCTGGCACATTTTTCTGAACTGCCATTTGAAGCCAATGACTATTGAATTAAATTCGGAACAGACGATTCAACTTTATGCATTGCAGGTTTCTGAACTGCTCAAAGCAAAACATTCGCGCATTGTCTTCGCGGAAAGTTGTACTTCCGGATTGCTGGCTGCATCATTGGGGCGAATTCCGGGGATTTCGGAAGTATTATGTGGTTCAGCTGTTACCTATCGTAATGCGACCAAAACGGGCTGGCTGGGAGTTGAGAGTGAGTTGCTCGAAGACCCGAGAGTTACAGCTGTCAGTGATCCCGTTGCCAGGCAGATGGCGGCAGGTGTATTACAGATGACCCCCGAAGCAAACCTGGCGGTTTCAGTAACCGGACATCTCGGACCGGATGCTCCTGCCGATAAAGATGGACTTGCTTTTGTCGGAATTCTACAACGAGACCAGAACCCAAATGAAATGATCGTACATCGCATTGAACTTGCCGCTTCTTATTCAGATCGGAAAGATGTTTCTTTGAGAGTTGCCCGACAGGAAGACCTGGTGGGGAAAATTATTTTTCTATTGCATTCATTTCTTCAACAATAATTTGCCCGGCTGTTTCAATCATCGAACGGTCAACGTCCAGATGCGTGACAGCCCGCAGACGTTTGGCACCCATTGCATAAAGTTTTACTCCTTTTTTTCTTAAACGTATTTCCAGTTCTTCAGCGGTCAGTTTATCACTCTCGATTGAAAAAAAGAGGATATTTGTTTCGATCTCTTCCAGCTCAACCGACAGATCGGGAGCATTGGCAATAATTTCAGCGAGTCGTTTTGCATTGTGGTGATCATCGATGAGTCTGTTCCGGTTATTTTCCAGGGCATAAACCGCAGCGGCAGCAACAATTCCCGATTGCCTCAGCCCTCCACCGAACATCCGCCTGGCCCGTCGGGCCTGAAAGATAGTCTGTTCATCGCCAGCCAGAACAGATCCCATCGGGCAACCCAGCCCTTTGGAGAAACAAATGCTTACGGTATCAAAGTGCCGGGCAACTTCTTCGGAAGAATAATCTTTTGCGACACAGGCGTTAAAAAGGCGGGCGCCGTCCAGATGAATTTTCAGTCCATTTTCTTCAGCCCAGCCTGTCACCCGGCGAATCTGTTCCAGCGAGTAGGCCTTACCACCCCCGATATTCGTTGTGTTCTCCAGACAAACAAGACGTGTCGGAGAAAAATGCTGCCTGCCTGGCCGAAGTGATCCGTTTAGATGTTCCAGATCCAACATTCCCCGGCTACCTGCAATTGTGCGGATAGAAACTCCCGAAAGTGCAGCGGGGGCTCCTGCTTCAAACCCGGCAATGTGCCCCTGTTGTTCAATCAGAATTTCATCACCTGCTTTGCAGTGAGCCCAGATTGCTGTCTGATTTGACTGCGTGCCGGTACAGCAGAACATCTGTCTC
>WFOZ01000237.1 GCA_015487825.1 Planctomycetaceae bacterium | reverse complement strand
GTAGTCCGTGACACGCCCAGTGAGAACATTCCCGAGCAGTCTCCAAACCGATCCGCAATTGAGCGCCCGTGGCTAATGTCATCACTCCGGTGCGCAATAACCCCTGGAGATCAAAAACAAGATCGTATCGACGGCTACGCAGTTTGCGTAATAACTGTACCCAGTTTTTTAGCCCGCCATGTCGGTAGTAAGGAATCACTTCAGAAAGATGCGGATGGCCTTGAAGCAAATCAGCAAGTTCACTGCGAATGACCCAGTCGATTTCTGCATCCGGAAACTTCTTCTTCAGCACTTCAAGCAAAGGCAACGTCTGAACAACATCCCCCAGCGCACTCGGCTTGATTACGACGATCCGCTTTGCAGAAGCTTCGTTCAGCAATTTAGTAATATGTGATTCAGGCATCAATCAATTTCAGGCAAACGGTCTATTTACTCAGAGAAAAGCAGCCGGGATGATACTCGTTTCTTTTTTGACGAGGCAATAGGAATTCCGTGCCCTATTTCAATAGGATATTGTTGAAACATGTATTCACGGCCAGTTTAGTTAGTCTCTACTTTGTCCGTGTCCTGTTTGCCTCGATCTGTTTCAGTTGTTCGATCATCTGCTGGGCTTTTTGGGGGTATTTCCCCAGAACATTGTTTTCTTCACCAATATCATCCTGCAGATTATAAAGTTCGTAGCGAGTTTTATTTTGCTTCAGTTTTTTATTCTTTGCCCACTTTTTTCTGCCGGGTTTGAACGAGACCAGTTTCCAGTTACCGCTTCTTAGCCCAATGGAACGGATTCCCTGTTCGACAACATAATCTCGCCCGATGGCATTCTGTCTATTCAGTAAAGTATCGAGCATATCGAAACTGTCCGGGAAGGCATCGTCAGGGACTGGTTGATGGACCAGCTTTGCCAGAGTCGTAGGCAGATCAATTGTGTTGATCATTTTTTCGCTGATACCGGGTTCAATTTTTCCGGGCCAGCAGGTAATGAATGGAGTGCGCGTGCCTCCTTCGTAGGCGGTGTATTTTCCGCCGCGAAATGGACCGGAAGGAAGATGCTTACCAAGTTTTTCGACCGCTCCATCCTTGTAACCATCATCCAGAACCGGTCCGTTATCACTGCAGAATACAATCAATGTGCTCTCAGTAAGATGCAACCGCTCCAGCGTTTTTGTTAATTGTCCGACAGACCAGTCCAGTTCGATAATGGCATCTCCTCGGTAGCCCAGTGATGTTTTTCCCTGAAATCGTTCGTGAGGCATACGCGGAACATGAATATCGTGCGAAGAGAAGAATAGAAAGAACGGTTCTTTCTGATGAGCTTCGATCCACTCGACAGATTTTTTTACCCATTCGTCAGCAAGGTCTTCGTCGCGGAATCGAGCTTTATGACCGCCGGTGTAAAAGCCGATTCTTCCGATACCATTGTGAATCGTATTGTTGTGCCCGTGCGACCAGTCCATGCGTAAAGTTTCTCTCGCGGTTATGCCAGTGGATTGATTGTCGGGGTTTTTCATTCCGACCCACAACGGATCAGCCGGATCGAGATTAACCACGCGATGATTTTCAACATAAACCTGTGGCACACGATCGTTTGTCGTGGGGAGTAAATAACAGTAATCGAAACCGATTTCGCATGGTCCCGGCTTGAGCTCTCCATTCCAGTCGGGAGCCGGTTTGGCTCCCAGGCCAAGATGCCATTTTCCTACCACCGCAGTTGCGTAACCAGCCTGCTTTAACATGGAAGGCAGCGTTTGGGTCCCCGGTTGTATCAGAGCGGTTGCGTTGGGAGGTGCGATGCCCGTGCCCGGTTGCCGGAAGGCATACATTCCGGTCAGAAGAGAAAATCGCGTTGGTGTACAGGTTGCAGCAGAACAGTAACCGCTGGTAAACCTCGCCCCTTCACGAGCAAGTCGATCAATATGTGGCGTCGAAACTTCGCTCGCACCGTAACAACTGACATCCCCATAGCCAAGATCATCCGCCAGAATCAAAATGATATTCGGGCGCTCACCCGCAACCAGGCAGCTGGGCGAACTGGTCAAAAACCCGGCAGAAGCGATCATAAAAATGAACAGATAAAAGGAACAATTTTTCATCAATGAGACTCCAGGGATGATAAGGGGAATATTCAGTCTTGTATTTCCATAGATACTGCTCCATCCACTGATATTTTGCAACCTTTTACGTAGAGGATATTCTCAGTGCTTGAATGATGATAGAATTTGCAGCATGATAAAATGAAAAAATCATTCAGCAGGTTCCCGATTATGAAACGATTTACTCTCAATACGAATTTACATCTGTTTGCATTGATGCTTATTCTCTTTGCGGCTGGAATCGCCAACGCTGCCCCGGCTGATGATGACTACACGCTTGGTTTGACGTTGTACGGGCAGAAACGCTGGGACCTGGCAATTGAAACGTTTGAGGATTATCTCAAAAAATATCCGGACCATAAAAATGTTCCGCTGGCAAAAGTCTATCTGGCACAAGGGTATGTGAACCAGCAGAATTACAAACAGGCCCGGGTGGTTCTTCGTGACTTTCTCAAAAAACATCCGAAAAATAAAAACGAATCCCAGGCAATGTACCGTGTCGCTGAGTGCAGTTATTTTCTGGAAGACTACCCGGCTGCAATTAAAGAATTTCAGACTTTTTTGAAAAAGTCCCCCGACGATCCGCTTACCGAATGGGTGTTCCCCTACCTGGCAGATTCCTACCTGCGCGCGGGAAATGCGAAGCAGGCGGAAGAAGTATTTCGTCAATCACTCAAAAAATTTCCACAGGGACGTTTTCTGGAAGATAGTCGTTTCGGACTGGCTCAATCACTGGAAAGACTTAATCGTCCCAAAGAAGCAATAACACAGTACCAGTTGTTGATTAAAGCTCCACAATCTCAGCGAGTTGCAGAAGCGATGTTCAATCTCGGCATGCTTTATTTTCAACAGAAAGAATTCAGTAAAACTGCTGAGATCTTCACTCAGTTGGTCGAAGATTACCCTGACAATGCACTTGTGCCGTTAGCGCAACTTAATACCGGATACGCTTACTATTCTCTCAAAAAATGGGATCTGGCAAAACAGAATTTTGATGCAGCTGCGATCAGTCCAACCTACCGTGATACGGCTCGCTTCTGGCTGGCACAGGTTTATAAAAGTCAGGGTGATTACACACAGGCCAAAAAAATATTACAGATTTTATTGCGTGATAAACCGGCAGAAAATCTCTTGCCGCGAATTACCTTTCAGCTTGCCGAATGCCAGCTGAGACTTGGAAAATACGACGAGGCCTCAGCAGAGTTTCTTGCCTATTTGAAACAGTGGCCACAAGGGGAATCGGTCGGCAAGGCTTATGTTCATGCAATAGAAGTTTCCCTGCTGAATAATCGGCCGGGGCAAAGCTGGACTCTGGCAGAACAGGCGTTAAAGGCAAAACCCGAACTGCCAGAGCAACTACAACGGGAAATTAAACTTCTACAGGCCCGTTCACTGAGCATCGAAAAACCTTCCCAAGACCCATTACCTGAATCATTAAAGGAATATCCGCAGCGACTTCAGCGGGCAGATTCCATTCTGACTGAGCTTCTGAAAGAAACGGATAAAAAAGATTCCGATGTGATGAGTCAACAGATTCGATATCAGGCCGCGCGTACGAAAAAGGAGCTCGGTGCCGGTAACG
>WFOZ01000236.1 GCA_015487825.1 Planctomycetaceae bacterium | reverse complement strand
GTAGTCCGTTATAGAAGAAACAGCGAACCACCACCGCAGCTTTTTGAAGAAGCATAACCATGGACATAAAGACCTGCCCGGACGAAAAAACATTATCTTTGTTGCTGCTGGGCAAATTGCCTGAATTGCAAGCGGAGAAACTGGAAGAGCACCTGCTGCGCTGTGATGACTGCGCAAGCAGATCGGAAACAATTATTGCCAGCGACGAATTGACAAATGCAATTCAGGCCCCTGAATTAGCCCGACTTCCCCAGTTGGAGGAGTAGATAGCTTGTTTTGTAGGGTTTGTGGTCCAAAGTCTTCACTACATTTTCTTCGGGTTTATTTGTTCTCTGGTTTTTGGTCCGTTATTTTCAGGTGCCTGGGGAGTTTTAATTTCAGGTGATCCAGTAAGATTTGTTGATGCTCACTTGGCTGGGAAATGCAGCGTTTTCTGATTTCCTGGCCAGCTTTGGTTGGCAAAATCAGATCGACCACTCGCAGTTCTTGTAACTCCTGCAGGACCCGGCGAGGTTCGTTTCCCAGTCCCGCTTGCTGGCAAAGCTGAGCCAATGTTTTCCATAACACGTAAGCCAAAAAGCAGACAAAAATATGGGCAGCAACCCGGTCTTGTTTCTGGTGCCAGATCGGACGGATTTTCAAATCACTTTTGTGAATGCAAAATGCCGCTTCCGCTTCGGTCAGTTGGATGTATGCTTTCCATAATTCTTCGTCGCTCCAGTCGGTCACGTTGCTGCGAAGCAGATAGCAACCGGCAGACATACTTGCCCAGTTACGGTGCGGTTCGTTTTTATTCCAGATGATTTTTGCGGCTCCCTTTTCTGTTTTCTCAACCGTGATTTCGAACAGCCGTGCGGCCCGGGAATTCTTTTGTAGCAGCCGACCGATTTCCCGTTCTACTTTTTGTGGATCACGGTGTTGTTTCTCGCAGCGCTCGGTCATGGCGGTGATTCGCTCTTCAATTTGTTTTTCAAAACGGCTGACAATCGCTTCATCTTTTATGATTCGATCCTGACTTCTGCACAAAATGAAAACTTCGTCGCTTCCTTCGGGATCTTTGCAAATTTTGACTTCAATCCCTTCTCGAATTTTAGACCACTCTTTTTTGAGTAATTCCTGTTCAAACTTTTTCAGATGAGCCTTGTTGGCGCCCAGAATGTATCTGCGGTTTTTCTCCTGCAGGAATTCGATATTTTCTTCACTGACCATGCCGCGATCCATCACCCAGATACGATTCGATTGACCGTATCGTTTTTCCATTGTGGTGACGATTTGTTCGACCGTGGTGACGTCTGTCGTGTTGCCGGCAAACAGTTCGTAACCGATCGGCATGCCGCAACGCGAGACAACCAGGCCGATGCAAACCTGCTTGCAGTCGCCCCGTTTGTCGCGGGAATAACCTCGCTGAGCCAACCGATTCGCTTTACACTCTCCCTCAAAATAAGTGCTTGTCACATCGTAAAGCAGCAGGTCGTATTCTAAATCGAACAGCGAGCCGAGTTTGTTTTTCAGGAAGATTTCCAGTTCTTCTTTATGAGGCAGAATCTTATCGAGTGCACGGTACAAACGGTTGTCATCAATCTTTTGATTGGCGACACCAAGCAAATCGCAAAGGGCTGTTTGTCGATAAAAAGTTTCTGCGATATATAACTCGCTGGAGGGTTCACAAAATCTTGAAACGAGCAGAATTTCTGCCATGGTACTCCACGGAATCTGCTCGCGTCCTGCAGGAATTATTTTCTGGAAAAACTGATCCAGTTCCAGGGTGCGAATCAACTGCAGCGCCAACCAGACATCTCCAAACCGACGACAGTTCTCAACACGAACCGCTTTGGTATCAATCTCGACCCAATCCGGTTTGGTCGTTGGTTGTTTGTCGTCAAAAAGTTTGTGTTGGCGGGCTTCTTGCTGATTGTCTGGCGAATCATCAGCGACCTGCTTCACACCCAGCCGTCCCGCTTCATCGAGCTGCCCCAGATAAGCCACCACCCGCTGCCGCGGCCCTCGCTCGGTACGATACGATTCGACCAGCGACCAGTAAGCGTGCCGCTTTCCATTTTTGGTTCGATAACAAGGGCGAATAAACATGCCCCGTTTTTATCAGATCACAAAAACTTGAAAACCCCAAAAGTCTACACTACAACACGAATCGGAACGGCTGAGAAAATTCACGCCCACCAGCAAACGACTTACGTCAAAAAACACCCGAAACTATTTCAAATTTCGTTAATTTTTACCCAAACTGGGGAAGTAGGGCTAATATTGAGGAATTTACTGTTTTCTTTTTTTTGATGAGAACTCTATTCAAAGCAAGAGCGTTAGAAGGGATGTAGAGCTATCCAGTTATCTTTGGATATAGAGAACTGTTCAAGTGCTGCATGCTTTCTGAGGATGATCCATTGAGTGGTAACAACTTCGCCACTATTTTTTTACGGGCAATAGAGAATGAGCAAAAAGAAGAGGAAAAAGAAACAGGCGAGTGTTGACAGCACACAATTGATGAAGGGGGGAGTGGTTTGCGCCATTGTTCTCGGTGCGATCTACTTTTTTAGCACTCTTGGTGGTGGAGGGGGGGCAGCTTCCAACTCAACGATAGCTTTGCTGGCCCCTCAAAATAATGCACAGCCAAACGGGGGGAACGTACAGCCAGCTCCCAATCCTCAACCGAATCTCCAGCCCGCTGCAGATCCGACTGCTCCACCTGATACTCCGGAAGCGATTGAACAGCCCCCCAGACCATTGAATATGGTTTCTAATGTCGGGGAAGCTGTCCCCGCTGAAGTTCCTGCTTCCGGCGGAACTCGCATCACTGATGAGATGAATCAGATTGAAATCCCGGCTGATCCCTTGAAGCTTCCGGACCTGATTGAACGTGTTAACCCCTCAGTGGTCAGAATCAATTTTAAGAGGTCGGGAAGGAACAACGCAGGCACAGGCTTTATCGTTTCTCAATCAGGACTTGTTGTCACCAGCCTGCATGCAATGGAAGGTATTGACAGGGCCAATGTTGAATTTTCCGATGGAGCCTCTGCCAGCGTTCTGGGTTATCGAATCGTAAACTCTCAATTTAACATTGCAGTGCTACAGATTGAGCCTCCCGAAGAAGGGTTGAAGATTCTTCCTTTAATCGATCAGGTACCGGTTAAAGGATCACAGATAGTTACTTTTGGCGCCCCACCATTTAGCGCGAGCGAAGGAACTGTAGATGCCGTCCTGACTCAGAATGAAGTACAAAGCGTAATGCGTCTTCCATTTAATGGGAACTGGCTGCAAACTTCAACACCGTTCCGGCCGACTATCAGCGGAGGACCGGTTGTGAACAGATATGGCCAGGTTGTTGCTGTGAATATGATTCAACTGACTAATGGAGAAAATAAAAATATTGCTCTGGCAGCAAAAGATATTCTCCAGTTTATCAACAGCGCAGACAGCCAGCAGCTTAACAAGCTGGCTCCCGATTTGTTTCAGGGACTTAATGCTGATCTCAAACGCAAAACGGCAAAAGATATCACAGGAACAGAACGTGGGGCAGAGCTTCTTGCTGCTGTAAAAGAAATTGGCTTCTCTCAGATCTACCCGTCCGATTTCGATCCAACTGGAATCGTAAGAAATACAGTCACTGTCTACGCTAAACAGGCCATTCAAAAATCTGATATCGATTTTTCCGTCGAAAATTTCGATCAGGATGCCCCCGTGATGTTTGTTACGGTAAGTGCTGTGACTCAACGAGTAAGATCACGAGAGTCTTTGAAGGTTTCCGTTCACGCAGCATTGATTGGCATCGACCCCGATGCAGATTCCAGTAATAAATATGTTATCCTCTGGAAAGGTGAGGAAACTGAAATAGGCACTTTATTGCCAGAAGCAATCTCTCCCAAAGTTATTTCTCGTACGTTTGGTCCCAAGTTGACAAAGTTTTTTGGAAAAGTTCGAACTGCTTATTCAAAAGCAAAACGCATCGTGAAGTAGATTATGGTTCTCTGATGTCAGCCAGACAACGCAATGAACACGTCATATTGTGCGACACGGTTGATTCGATCTTTCAGAAAAAATCCGGTTTGAGGTGAAGCCTCGCTGGATTCTTCGTATAGTGCTTACGGAATGTAATGTTGCATGTTTCAGATCATATTTCGCAGCGTGTGATAATACAGCCCAGATGGAGTACAACACACAGATCTCAAATTTTCCTTCAGCCTTCGCTTTTGAAAGTGCCAGTATGAGATTTCTTCTTCTATTATCGCTTTTATCTCAAGTCCCGATTGGTCGTCTGTATTGTGCGGAACCTGTTGCCGTCGAAGATCGCATCAGGCCAAGTGAAACAAATAGATTTTACTGGCAATATCAAGGGAAAAACATATTACTGCTGGGGGGATCGGTTGATGACAGTCTGTTTCAGTTGCCTGATTTAAAAAAGCATCTTGATCAGATGCAGGAGATTGGAGGGAATTATATTCGCAATACGATGAGTGATCGACATGATCACGATTTTGAAGTCTATCCGTATCGAAAACTTGATAATGGAAAATATGATCTGGACCAATGGAATCCAGAGTACTGGACTCGATTTGAAAATATGCTGAAATGGACCGCACAGCGAGATATTATCGTACAGATAGAAGTCTGGGACCGGTTCGATTATTCCGGAAAACACTGGTTGCCTCATCCGTATAATCCGATCAATAATGTGAATTACTCGCATCAGCAATCAACCCTGGCCGCAAAATACCCACAACATCCGGGAGCCAATCGACAGCCGTTTTTCTTTACAACGCCGAATCAGCGGAATAATAAAACAGTTCTCAAATATCAGCAGAAATTTGTTGGAGAACTTCTTTCTCATTCGTTGAAGTATCCTCATGTGCTGTACTGTATTGATAACGAAACCAATGGAGAAGAAGCCTGGGGAGCCTATTGGGCAGAGTTTATCCGCAAGCGTTCCGAAGAATCGGCTCAGCCGGTTTGTATCACGGAAATGTGGGATGACTGGAACCTGAACGGGCCCCATCATCGTCGTACAATCGATCACCCGAAGCGGTACGATTTTGTTGATGTCTCACAGAATAATCACCAGAAAAAACAGAAGCACTGGGATAATTTTCAGTCACTTCGTAAACGACTTCTCAACAAGCCGCGTCCCATTAATACCGTAAAAACTTATGGGGCAGATGGCAATAAATTCGGGCATTCCAGTCAGGACGGTGTTGCCAGATTTTGGCGTCATATTATTGGTGGAGCAGCTTCTGCCCGATTTCATCGTCCCCCGGCAGGGTTAGGATTATCTCCCAAGGCAATCGCGGCTATAAAGGCGGCTCGCAAAATGGAATCAGTGATTAAGTTGTGGGAAGTGACACCTGCCAACGAATTGCTCTCTGATCGAAATTCTAATGAAGCTTATCTGACTGCAGATCCCGGAAAATCGTATGCCGTTTACTTTCCCCGGGGAGGATCGGTGACTATCGATCTTACTGAGGCGAATGGAAAATTGACATTGAAATGGATTAACATCGAGACCGGTGACTGGGGCAGGTCTTCAGGTATCAGCGGCGGAAAAAAACAAAAGCTGGCTGCTCCCGGCAAAGGAAACTGGGTCGCTGTAATCACCCGCTAAACTGTTTGAAGCACGGGCTTTCAATGTCTAAATCGGCATCGCTTGAACAGGCTTACAAAGTACGCTCTGTGCTTTAATTGAGATGTTGATATCAAGTATTCGGTGGGCTTCTCGCTACTGTCCCATACGCCACAGTGAACGCAAAGAAACAATGTTCATGCGGGTTCTCAAGGGCTTTTCTACGCCATATTTATATTAATTTTGCGTTAATTTTTGATTAAGATTCTGCGGCGATAATTTCAGTATGGCGAATCATCTTCAGAGGCATCTGTTGTAACTCAGGTGAATTTAAAGAGTTACGTTTGCATTTTTATCTCTCAATGCGATTGGCACTTGGAAAGTCAGCGAAAATGTGCCTCCGGGAAAGTACTTGCTTTTCAAAAATAAATGTAGATAACTTTTTGGAACATCGTTTGTGAAATCAGTAAAGCCATTCGAACTGATCGGATGACTGGAAGAAAGTTTTCAAAAAGAACTGAGGGCTTCGCGTTTGCTTCTGTCGCTGAGCTGTGCGTCGGTATTTGTCTGATGCATACGCGAGTCTTTCCGGGTTATTGATTGGCCTTCTTCATTCTCCATCAAATTTCTTGTATTAAAGAAAGCTTAAGAACGTGTTACAACTTCAATGCTTCGCTGAATCTATTATCACTCGCATCAGCCAATTATCCGATCTACCGTTTTCAGGAATGATTCATCGAAAGGCAAGACGAAGTCGAAGAAGATTGAACAATTCCACAACGGCAGCAAAGTCTTCTGAAGTTCTGGAAGAACGATTCCTGTTGGCAGGTGTTTCCGGCGTGGACAACACGTTGGCTTCTTCTACTGATCTGGAAAATCTCCGAGGCGATTTTAACGGGGATGGGAATGAAGACGTAGCAAACTGGACCAGTACCGGCGAGTGGCAGATCGGTATTTCTGATGGCCAGGGTTCATTCGATTTTTCACGTTGGACCCGCTGGAGAACCAACGATGTCAAAGAGATCCACGTTGGTGATTTCGACGCAGATGGCAAAGACGATATTATCGCCCTGTTTAAAAAGGGAGAAAGAGGAGACTGGTGGATGGCTTCATCAACCGGGACATCCTTTGTTACAACCAATTGGGGTGCTTATAAACATTACTCTGGCATCAAAGATGTCCAGGTAGGTGACTTCGATGGTATTAACGGCGACGATCTGGCGGTCATGGGATCGACTGGTTCTTGGTGGAACGCGTTGTCTGCCTCCGATAAATTTGTCAATCGGAAGTGGTCTGACTGGGATACCGACAGAGGCGTACAGCAAATTCAAGTTGGTGATTTTGATGGCGATGGCAAGGATGACATTGCAGGCCTGTTTGGAAAAAGAGCAAAGAAGGACTGGGTTGTAGGGCTTTCGAACGGTTCAAAATTTGAAGAACAGAAATGGACTTCATGGAAAGTGACCAAGAGCCTCGACAACGTGATGGTTGGAGATTTTAACAACGACGGGAAAGATGATATTGCCGGGTTGTTTACCGGGGCCAACTGGTGGGTTGGATTATCCGGAAACAACAGTTTCAATAATGAACAATGGGCAAAATGGTCGTTTGCCTCATCAGGCCTGACGAATCTTGAAGTCACCGATGTGGATGGGGATGGAGACGATGATATTGTTGGAGAAGATTCTTCGGGACATCGATGGGTTGGAAAATCTACAGGTGCTGACTTCTCTCTGGAGTATGAGTCAGTCAGGGATGTTGATGCAGGCCTTGTTGAGTTAAGAGCTGACGGAACATTACGTATTGATGGGACAGACCTGGCCAACAATGTAGTAACCGAAGTGGTTGATGATCTTTTAGTGGCCCGTCTGGATGGAAGAGATGCAACGGATACTCGCGATGATATTTTCGCAAGATTCGATATCTCTACTGTTTCTCGTATTCTCTTCACTGGTGGGAACGGTGATGATCGATTTGAAAATCGAAGCCGAATCTCAAGTGAAGCACATGGCGGCAATGGTGATGATGTTTTGATCGGTGGCGATGGAGACGATTCATTGTTCGGAGATGACGGTAACGATGAGGTACGGGGGCACGGCGGCAATGATCGCATCAGAGGAGGGGCAGGAAGAGACAGGGTCTCAGGGGATCAGGGAGATGATTTTCTTGAAGACGATGCCGATGACGTGATTGAAGATAACAGGATCGGAGATCGTGGTCATGACGGGAACAGTGGAACCGATAATAGTGTTGCTGACAACAACGGAACCGACAACAACGGAACCGATCACAACGGAACCGATCACAACGGAACCGATCACAACGGAACCGATCACAATGGAAACGACCACGATGGAAACGACCACGATCGGAACGACCACGGTAGAAATGATCGTGATTGATCCGGTTGTATATAGTGCCAAATTAGTGACTTAACCTGG
>WFOZ01000235.1 GCA_015487825.1 Planctomycetaceae bacterium | reverse complement strand
CCTTTCGGAGAAACCCTGAATCACACTTCGCATATAAAAATCAACCAAATAAATTAGGTACAGACCCTAGCCGACACAAGAAGCGAGGAGTTTAAAAGGCTGATAAATACATGGTTGTCAAATGGTGCTGTCTATTTTGCATCAACAGGTGCAAATGCTGACAAAATCGAAGAAGCAGTAGATTGGATTATCGTTGATGGGAATAATTCAGACGTTGTCACGACAGCTCATTCAGATGAGACAGCGCAAGAAATATTAGAATTTGTATTGTTGCATATGGGGTTGAGTTTTGATGCATTCAGAGTGGTTTTTGTTTCTGATACAAACAACGAAATATCTGATCAATGGAAAGTTTTGATTGAAGAGAAAAAGAAGAAATATGATTGTGGAGGGATATAATTGTCGTAGCAATGGCGCTCTACCGTACCAGTAGGATATATTAGCCGTAAGGCGTAATGTGCCATCTTGCCTATGACGCCGCCAACAGCATGGGCCGGGCTTACTTTAACGGCGCAAGCATCGCCCATTACATATCCTACGCAGATGGTAACCGGCGTTATAAATGGGCCAATGGCACCATCACGCGCTTTTTCTATGCTGGCGATCAGGAGATCATGGAGACGGGAAGCAGTTGGACCGATGTGCTGCGGCGGCCCTGCCGGGCCTTCTTCGCCTAAAAACCTTCCACTGGAAGGTTTTTTCTGCCTTCGGCAGACCGTCTGCGAAGTGTGAGGCTGCCCGGCAGCGTTGATGAACCCTTCCTGATGTTCGACTACACATTACCCGCAGGGGACCAAGAGCGCTGGGCCCATCAAAACCGGCTGGGCAGCGTGATTGCCACCACGGATGCAAACGGCGAAGTGGTTGATCGCTATACATATTCAAACTACGGAAAGAGTGGCAGTGAGGGCAATGCTGGCTTTCCGTTCAGATTTATGGGCCAGAAACTGGACCCTGAAACGGGGTTGTATTACTATAAGGCCCGTTATTACTCTCCGGATTTAGGCAGGTTCCTGCAGGTCGACCCCATCGGCTATGAAGACCAGATCAACCTTTATGCCTATGTTGGCAATGATCCGCTCAATGCGACTGATCCGACGGGTCAAGAAGGTAAAAAGAAGCCTAGTCGTAAAGACGGTCTGAGTCTCACTCAGTCTGAGTATAGTCAGGCAGTAAAAGATGGATTATGGGAACAAGTTCAGGGGCCAACCGACAGTGGATTCCGAAGCAACGATGACGTGAGGGCTGCTGCGGATAATGTGAGGCAACAACAAACACAAACACGTGGCACTGTTGAAGCGCCAGCCGATCTGCAAACCTTTGTCAAGGCGATAGCGCCTGCTACAGCTAGGGCTAAAATTGGTGGAAGAGATCAGAAATTTGAGAAAGTTCTGACCTTCGGTAGAAATCAAGATGGTCAGATTGTAGTGACATCTATAGGTTTAGTTGGAAGACAGGGGGGTGCTTACCCAATACCATCTGGGACCATCGGTGTTGCACACGTCCATTATCGTGGACTTAGACAAGCGCCACACGGTGCTGACTATCAATCTGTAAAAGCTTATGGAATATCAGGGTTTGTTATTGGTTACTCTGGAAAGGTGTGGGAAATTGGGTATGACGATACTGGAGGGTATGTCCAACGTCGCATCAATGCCAGTGGAAGATCTGGAAAATGGAAAAAATTCGGGAGTGAATAATGAAACAGATATTTGTACTATTACTTCTGCTCGTTGGTTGTACGGGGTTAAGCGCTAACAAGATCTCAAGTGAGTCTAGGGAGATAGTTTTACTTGTTGGAAAGCCAATCGAAATAAGTTTCGTAATGTTGGAGGGAGACCTTCCGGAAAACTTAAGCGACAGTAATATTTATTTTGGTTCCGTATATAGAGTGAGAATTGAAATCGATAGAGTTTTTTATGGTTCGGTAGATGACGATGTTGTTGTTCTTAATCTTATCGCAACGCATTTGGAGTATTTGGCTGGTGCACAAAAGCTCTTTGTGTTGCTGGAGAAAAAAACTACCGGAGAATTATCTGTAGTCGGTTGGGATAAGATAGAGCAGGATTTATGCTTGCCGCAGACTGTCATTGACGAATACAACCTGACAGATATTTTTGAGACGTCATATCAGAATGGCCATGACAGGTGTATTGATATCTGAACTTGGCAATAATGTCACGGCAGTGGCGAGGTTGCGTGTACAGAGACCGTAATAGCCTGACACATGCCGCTTCTGATGTTTGATATTAGGCGGCTGGTTTCATTTTGTCCTCCTGTTTGTTTTTTGATCTTGATTTTGTCTTTGGCAGGCACGCCTTGAAGACCTGGTGCGGGGTGCGCCCGTTCATGTTTCGGCCCTGATGTGGTCGCCTGGTGTTGTAGATGATGAGGTACGCGTCCAGGTCGTTTTGCATCTCGTCGATACTGTCATAGAATTTCTTGCGGCCCATGACCCGGAAGTGTTCGTCAAGGAGCGTCCGGTGGAGGCGTTCGACGAAGCCGTTTGACTG
>WFOZ01000234.1 GCA_015487825.1 Planctomycetaceae bacterium | reverse complement strand
GCTTTCTTTTATGGAATGGAGGCATTGGAGACCATTTTCGGATAAAGTTACATCGATCTCAACAGACGACAATACGATTCGATCCTGCCCTCTATAATTTATCGCTTAGCAGAAATCTGGAAAAAATGTTGCAAAATAAATCTGGAAACCGAAGTCTCTGTCGCAGTTTGAAATCTGCTTCCCTGATATTCGCGTTCGTAACGATCAGTTCTTTCGCAATTTGCCATGCAGAGAATACAGTCATTAAAGATAAGTCACTTGTTGCGTGGGTCACTCCTGCCAATTTAACTCAGCGTGGAGGCAGTGTCCTGACGATTGAAAAATCGGGAGGAATATTTGATGCGATTGTGTTTGGCGAACTGGCGCCGGAAAAATGGATGGCAGGTAGCAACGGGTTTGCTCGAACCAATAAAGAGCAACAGGAGGCCTTGAAAGAAACCGCCGGGCAGGACTCGCTTGTCCAAATTGCTATTGTCTACAAAGGGAAACATATTACGATCTACCACAATGGCAGCAGGTATTCCAACTATACAGCAGAATCTCAGGAACGGTTCGCTCAAGACAGCATTGTTTTGCTTGGCCTGCGTCACCTCGGTGCAAATCCAGAAAATCGTTTCTTTGCAGGCTCCATTGAAGATGCTCGCATTTACGACATCGCGTTAACTGAAAAGCAAATCGCATCGCTCAAATTCAATCAGCCTTCTATTCCCAAGCCAGTCGCATGGTGGGATTTTGAAGAAGGACGCGCCGGCGACCGAATGAATACACTCCCTGTGACAACGCTATCAGGCAACGCCCGAATTGAAGGTGGGCGGCTGCATCTGGATGGGCAAGGCAGTTATCTGATGGCATCTCAAGCAATGCCAAACACTGGGTTGACCAATGTTGACATCAATCAGTTGGATAATGCCACCCGAATGCAAAGAGAGAAACTGCTGAGCGATCCGCATCGGCCCGGCTATCATTTCGCCATCCCCGAAGGACGCTGCATGCCTTTTGATCCTAACGGTGCGATCTACTGGAAGGGGCGATACCATCTGTTCTATATTTTCCAGGATGAACGAGGCCACAACTGGGGCCATGTTTCCAGCACAGATCTGTTCCACTGGCGGCACCATCCGACCCGACTTGTCTCAGGCATGTTCAGCGGCAACTGTTTTATTAACAAACAGGGGCGTCCCACGATGTGCTACCATCAGGTAGGGCAGGGCAATGCGATGGCGGTTGCTCTTGATGACAACTTGAACGATTGGAAAAAACTCCCCTCCAATCCAATCACCCCCAAAACATCCCCTGGTGATCCGTTTCATGGAAAGTACCGATCATGGGATCCGTTTGGATGGATCGAAAACGATACTTACTACGCAATCTTCGGCGGCAAACACCCAGCCATTGTGAAGTCTGATCGAATTGAAGGAGAGTGGAAATATGTTGGCGACTTAATGGGCAGCAGCATCGAAGGAGTTTCAATTAACGAAGACGTTTCCTGTGCCGATTTATTCAAACTCGGCAACAAGCACATGCTGCTTTGTATCAGTCACCGACTTGGCTGTCGTTACTATCTGGGTGACTGGAAAAACGAACAATTCTTTCCAACGTTTCACGAGAAAATGAGCTGGATCGATAATTCCTACTTTGCCCCCGAAAGTCTGCTTGATGATAAGGGTCGCCGAATCATGTGGGCCTGGCTGTTTGACGAACCGGGTTTCAATACACGCATGGATTACGGATGGTCGGGAACAATGAGTTTGCCTCGCGTTCTTTCGTTGAGCGAACAGGGAACGCTTAACATGAATCCCCCAGTCGAAATCGAAAAACTACGCTACAACGCAAAACAGCAAACCAACCTGAAAATCACAGCCGACACACAGCAGTCGCTCGAAACCATTCAAGGCAATAGCATCGAACTGATCGTCGAAGCGGATGTTTCCCAGGCCAAACAATTCGGCGTAAAAATCTGCTGTTCTCCAGACGATGCCGAACAAACTCTCGTTTATTACGATGCCGTCGATAAAAAACTAAAAATAGATACTCATCAAACCAGTCTGACAGAAGGTCCAAAAAGTACTGAAGCGGGGCCGTTCGAATTGAAAGAGGGTGAACAACTTAGTTTGCGGATCTTCATCGATAAATCAGTCGTTGAAGTTTTCGCCAACGGACGTCAGGCTGTCATGCGGCGAATTTATCCATCACGCAGCGACAGCTTGGGAGTAAAAGTTTTCGCCAACGGCGGCCCAGCCAACATCACCACAGTAAAATCCTGGGATATGATGCCATCAAATCCTTATTAAAATATATGCGATCTTGTAGGCTGGGTTGAGGCACGAAACCCAGCACCTACCTCATTC
>WFOZ01000233.1 GCA_015487825.1 Planctomycetaceae bacterium | reverse complement strand
TTGATCCCCAAGGAGGGCACGAAGATTTGCATTATGAAGATGCCGAGAAAAAGACCGTGAGCCGCCCCGTCTGTCGAAGCGGAAACTACTACGACGTCCCCGGCAACGCCCGCTGCGCCGTTCGCCTGGGAATTCACAACGTCACCTACTCAGATTCCCGCGACGGCTTCCGAATTTGCCTCGGCACACCACGAAAAACGTACTCAGCACCGAAGTAAGGTCTGCTAATTCGGACCACATAAGGAATTCGGGGCCTCCATGTCACGCAATAGTCCGCAATAGCGGACCCTACTTTTTGAGGTGCTTATCGAAAAAGTGTTTTACTTTTTCCTGCATCTCAGAGGACTTGAACGGGCCGTGGCCTCCTCCTTCGATGATGACCAGTTCCGATTCGACTCCCGTTGTAGTTAGTTTTTCCTGAAGGACTTTGCTTTGGGAAACCGGGACGAGTGGATCACTGTCGCCGTGGACGATTAGAAATGGGGGATCGTTTTTGGTGACGTAAGTGATCGGTGAAGCTGCTTTGGCTTTTTCGAGATTTTCCTGAATTGGACCGCCGAGCAATTTCGATTCGGGAGACTCAGCAGAATCGGGCATAACCGGCCTTTTGATCGTGGCATGCTTGTCCATATTTACAAAATCAGTCGGGCCATAATAATCGCAGACAGCCTGGACGGTACTGGTGAATTCAGATTTTGGTGATTGTGGATGCTCAAGATCTGTAACATCGCCTGATGTTCCCACCAACGCAACCAGATGACCGCCCGCAGAAGAACCCCACACACCGACTCTGTTTGGATCAATATGAAACTGATCCGCATGCGATTTCAAATAACGAATCGCCGCTTTACAATCTTGGATTTGAGCGGGAAAAACCGCATCCTGGCTCAACCGATAATTGATACTGGCAACAACATATCCTTCTTTCAGCAAATACAGTGCAGGACAACTCCGTTTGTCGCCGTTCCTCCAGCCGCCTCCGTGAATCCAGATGACTAAAGGCAATTTTCCTTCTGCTTCAGCAGGAACATACACATCAAGAGTTTGGCGATCATGTCCATCTTTAATGTAGTAAATATCCTGGGAAACCTCTGTCCCTTCCGGCAGTCGCGGGCCTCTTCGTTGATTTCCACGAGGTCGCTGGTCATCTCGTTGTTTGCGAAACTCCAGATGCTCCTTTAATGTGATGATACCATCTTTATTGGAATCGATTTTTCGAAACAAACCTTTTCCACGAACAGGAATTTCGTCAAGTGTCAACTTTCCGTCCTGATTTCGGTCCATCCGTTCAAACTGAATTTTTCCCGCGTCTTTGAGGGATTTCTTCTGTGAAGGCTGTGAAACCCCGGCCTGTGGAAACAGAAATACCAGCAGGAGTAAGCTACCGGAAAGAAATGAAACATTAACTCGAACAGGACGCATCGCAAGCTCCATAGAAGAATTTAATTTCATTGTGAACTGCATAAGGGCAAACATTGAATTTAACACTTCGAAAAAAGGATTGTTTTGGCAAAAATTGAGGATAGAGTTGATTATTGCCAAATCGATATACCTATTGCTATCAATCACCAGTTCAATGGCTCACGATGCTTCTTCCAGCTACCTGGAAAAATTGTTACCCAAAGGCATCTCCAACCGATAGCCCTTCAAGCGAAAGGCGTGCTCTCTTGGATTGTTCGACACTCATTTCTTCTCCATCACCATTATCACTCAACGGCTGTTTCGTTTTCCGGTTCACTGGCTGCCGCTGCTTCCGGGGCTGCGGCGAAGCCTCTTGCCTGGAGGACTTTTTGTTTGATTTCTTCTGTCATCTCCGGGTTTTCGACCAGGAACTGGCGAGCTTTTTCTTTGCCCTGTCCGAGACGTACTTTTCCGTAGCTGAACCAGCTACCGCTGCGGTCGACAATTTTGTCTGCAACAGCCAGGTCGATAATGTCCGATTCGAAACTGATGCCGCAAACACCGAGCATGTCGAACTCTGCCACGCGGAATGGCGGTGCAACTTTGTTTTTGACGATCTTTGCTTTCATGCGGATGCCGATCACTTCGTCGCCATCTTTCAGACTGGCAATTCTACGGACATCAACTCGGCAAGAGGAATAGAATTTTAACGCGCGACCACCAGGAGTTGTTTCGGGACTGCCGAACATGACGCCGATTTTTTCGCGAATCTGATTGATAAAGATAACCGTTGTTTGGGCTTTGGAGATTGCCCCGGTCAGTTTTCGCATTGCCTGAGACATCATACGAGCCTGCAAACCAACGTGCGTATCGCCAATTTCGCCATCCAGTTCCTTTTTCGGAACGAGAGCTGCAACGGAATCGATGACAATGATGTCTACCGAATTCGACTTGATCAGCATTTCCGCAATCTGCAAACCTTCTTCTCCGTAGGAAGGTTGAGAAACAAGCAACTCTTCCAGATTGACTCCCAAACGTTTTGCCCAGGCGGGATCGAGTGCATGTTCTGCATCGACAAACGCAGCGACACCACCCGCTTTTTGGGCACTGGCGATCGCATGGAGAGCCAAAGTTGTTTTACCACTCGATTCCGGACCGAACAATTCGATAATGCGACCGCGGGGAAAACCACGTCCTCCCATTGCAATATCTAGCGATAACGCACCGGTTGAAATCCCGGAGACAGCAGTTCCGGAATCAGAGAGCTTCATAATTGCGCCCTTGCCGAACGCTTTTTCGATTTGCCCTAACGCATTGTCGAGCACTTTCCCTGAATCGTCACTCTTCTTAGCAGCCGTTTTGTTCTGTCCGCGAGCCTTGGCCATCGAAACTACCCTTTCCGGTGATGTAATGTCATTCACGAATATACTAAGGTACAATACTCGAAAATGATTCAGAAATCAACAAAGTTTTTGTACCAATTTTACCGATCTTAGCAGATAGCGTCCCTTTTTCGGGAGTGTACAGGGCCAGATGCACTATCAAAGGGGCAATTCAAGAGACTTTTTGTATCTGTGGAGTAATTCCGGGGGGAATTTTTTTCAGGGAACGGTCTCTATCGAACGCGAACAGCGTTTTCGGGCGCATCAGGGGGCAAGGATGTCACAGGAAGAAATATTATTGATCGCAGAAAATGCTGCGAACGAAATGCTTATCTGGGTCGGTTTCGGCACACTTGTCGGACTGGCTGCGAAAGCGATTATGCCGGGCCGCGATCCGGGCGGTGCGGTTTCCACCATGATGATGGGAATTGGTGGTGCGGTGATCGGTTGTGGCACGCTCTCCTATTTTTGGAAGGGAGCTCAGGTGACACCGGTTTCGATTGTCGGTTCTGTTGTCGCAACCGCCGGAGCGTTCACGCTGCTGTTCTTCTACAAACTGCTGGCCGGTTCCTTCTTCGCAGAAGCCGAAGATGGCGACCGCTTCACCCACCGCTACCGCAGAAGACGCCGTCGCCGCACTATGATCCGCGGCACCTGATTGGAACACTTAGGAATCTAAAATTCCTCGTTAATTTCCTCGCCACCATCTGGTGTGCTGAGGGCTTTGAGGATTTTGGGATCGATGTCATTATCGATGAACCTGACACTTCCATCTACCATCAGAAATTGTACGCCGCCTCCCCCTCCATCATATCGGAAGGAACTGCCGAATCCGTAAAGATGCTTGTTGATTCCATGAGCGGGGTCACGCAAATGACTTGGTTTACCCCACGGCTGGAATTGACTGTTGATCTCGCCGGCTAGAATCGTAAGGGTAGTGCCATCATTGGTTATATCACCAATTTTTACTCCGGTATTTCGTTTTATCACTCGCACATTGCCAGCGTAATGGGCAACAGGTAATCCGGTTGCAGAATCAATTAACTGCTCCTCTTCTCTGATTGCCGGGTTATTGTAAATACTCAATGGCTGCATAAACAACTTGCGGTTAGCTTCGTCATTCCATGGGGCATTCATATCGATCTGCTCGTATAGTTCCTGATGTTCAACAAACGGTAGCAAACTGGTTAACCAACCGTGCAAGACTTTCCCTTCGCTATTGTCAATTTGTCCCAATGGAAATGAACGGTATTGGTCGTGATAATTGTGTAATGCCAAGCCGATCTGCTTCAGGTTGTTCCTGGAACTCATACGATAAACGATAGGATCAAAACTATTTTGCAGAACCGGTTCTTTTGAAGTAGCCAGCCAGATTGCCTGATGCGTTATGCCAATCATGGCTGTCCCTGCGATAAATCCAACGCAAATTAACATGGTTGCCAGTAAAGAGGATCGCAGCGACCAGTTCATTCTGGAATCGTTTCCTGTTTTTATTAACAGGGATCGTATCAAATAATTCAAACTGAAAGTAAACAGAGCCAACGCAATAATTCCGATCAGCACAGTGGAATAGTCCGGCGAAACATGTGTAAAGGAGCCATACAGAAACCAAATCCATCCAAAGAAAATCATAAACGGAAATTGCAACAGAACCCATAATCCCACGAAGACTAATAAGGCATAACAGATCAACAAGAAAAAACCAGCCCATTTCAGAAGCAATTTCATTGGAGATTTTCTTTGATTTACTGCAACTTCTTCTGACTGATATTCCTTACCGGGTGATCTGTTTTGCATCATGCTTCTTTCAATTTGCTGCCACTCGTTCTTGCTGTTAGAAATCGATATCAATTACATCACCACCGTTAGGCGTGCTGAGAGCTTTGAGAACTTGAGGATCGATCGTATCGCTGAGAGAACTGCCATGGCCATCTGCATAAATTATATTTACGTACCCTTGATAGGGGCTGCCGAATCCGTAGGGATGTTTATTGATACCGAGTGCGGGGTCTCGTTGATGGGTTGGCTTTCCCCACGGTTGGAACATGCTGTTTACTTCGCCGAGAAGAATAGTCTGGGTGGTGCCGTCGGTAATTATATCGCTGCGATATCCTTCGTTTCGCCGAAAGAGACGCACGTTGGCTGCATAATGTGACAAGGCATAACCAGTATCCGAATCAATGCCCGCTGTTTCGATACCGGGGTTGATAAATACAGCAATTCGCATTTTCATCAGAGCTTGATTCAC
>WFOZ01000232.1 GCA_015487825.1 Planctomycetaceae bacterium | reverse complement strand
GGGTTTTTCTGTTTCGACAGTTGTTTCCTGTGGAACGGAAGTCGGCTTGGGCAAGACAAATTCCGCAACGAATGTTGTTCCCACACCGAGTTCACTTGTCGCGGTCAGATCGCCCCCCATCATTTGGGAAAGTCGTTGAGAGATGGAAAGCCCCAGACCGGTTCCTCCAAATTTACGCGTGGTTGATGTATCGGCCTGTGAAAACGGTTTGAAGATCGATTCAATTTTTTCTGATGAAATTCCGATCCCCGTATCCGCAACGGAGAAACGGACGTGGAACCGATTCGGATCTTCGGGAAGCGGCTTGGTGCTGAGACTCGTCGTGACCGATCCATGATGCGTAAACTTGATCGCGTTTCCGATCAGGTTGACAAGAATCTGTCTGATACGCGTCGGATCGCCCAGCAATTGTTCGGGAACATCGGGATCGATCCGGGCAATCAGTTCCAATCCTTTGCCCTCTGCCTTGTGTTTCATCAAGGAGATAATGTCTTCCAGTAGTTGTCTGGTTGAAAAGGTGGTCTGCTCCATTTCGATTTTCCCGGCTTCAATTTTGGAGATATCCAGGATATCGTTGATGATCATCAGCAGATGTTCGCCGTTCCGCTGAATGGTTCCAATCGCTTTTTCCTTTTCCTGTTTACTGGCCGATTCATCCGAGAGGATTTCTGAGAACCCGAGAATAGCCGTCATCGGTGTGCGGATTTCGTGGCTCATGTTGGCCAAAAATTCCGACTTGCTTTGGGTGGCCTGTTCGGCCTGCTTTTTGGCTTCGAGCAGTTCATTGGCCCGTTTTTTCAACGCTTCGCGATCTGCTTTGCGCTGTTCTTCAAGGTGCATCGCGTGAATCAGATGGGCGCACGATTTCAGATAGGGCCTGAGTGATTCATATTCTGTCTTTGGAATAGGTTGTGGCGAATTGGCCAGGCCGACAATTCCCAGAATTTCGTTGCCATAAAGCAGGGGCATTCCCAGGAAATTCTGAATGAAGGGATGTCCCGCAGGATAGGTCGCGGTGTCGGTCAGGTCGATCGGATTTTCAACGCTGACCGGTTCCCTGGTTTTCAGGATGGTGCCAAATACCTTTGTCTTCCCTCCGAAAACGACATCCTGGTTTTCATATCGCTGGATGAATTTTGCTACATGAGGGTCGGTTGAGCGATTGCAAATGCCTCGCACTATCAAACCATTCTCGCTGTTTTGAGAGGAGAATTCAGCGATGAATCCGAATTCGCAATCGCTATAAACGGTCAATCGCTGGATCAGGTGGTCGAAGAACTGATTGGAATCCCCCGTGATCAGATAATTCGTCTGCAGGTCACTGACCAGATTCAATAGATTGAAATGGTTACGGAACTCTTCTTCGATAATTTTTCGTTGTCGAATTTCTTCGCGTATCTCGGCCAGTTGGTGATACTGACTGGTCAAATCCTCGATGGTAATAAACGCCAACGGTCTCTCACCGGGGAGCCGTCGCACATGAGTCCGCTGGATCATGCGAACCTTTTTCCCCTTCAGTTCATAATCGATTGGCAGAAAATGCTTGTGAAATCCTTCGGAATAGACTGCAGGGTTACCCTCAGAGAAGACCTGTTGAAGTCGGCTTCGGAAACGAGGTTCCCTTAAATGGGGATACTGCTGGAAAAGATTGAGCTGTTTTGCCTGTCGGGGGGAAATTCCCGTCCATTTGGCAAGAACGTTGTTCCATTCGTGAACATCATAGCGCTCGTCGATTATCAACGCGCCGCAGGGAAGCCAGTTGATCCATTGGTTGTTGTCGCAATACTGTTCCATTTCTATTCCTCTTCTCGATCCATGTTTCTTTCGATCCGTACAGGGATTGGTGCTACTGCGCCGGGGCTCAACAGCCGGGAATCAACAGAAGTTGACTCCCAATCTTTTCGTCAGGCGTTGTCAATAATCTCATTCAACGCCAGGCTGATCGCATCGACATCGAACACGATAAGGATCGAACCTTCGATCTCGCTGTTTTCCACATGCAAACGGACGTCCGCCAGTAAAACGGTTGGGGTATCCAACAGGTTATCCGCCAGTAAGACCCGTACAGAATTGGATCGAGCGATTTCCGGGATGGAATAATCCAGTTGGTCATTGATCGCGTTGGATATCGCTCCCATGACTCCGTTCAGGACGATATTGCCGACTTCAAGAAGAATGCCTTCCTGCTCCAGGCTGATTTCGTCGTCATGGATTTCTTCTTCGCTCAATATCGCAGTCAGAAGTAGAGCGCTCTGTTTATCCAACAGCATTCCCAGACGGCCATCGATGGTGCCCGAAAAACTTTGGGTCACCATTGTTTCCTCGGTAACGGCACGGTTGTCGAACATTTCCCAGGCTTCCTGCGAGTCAAGCATCCTGATTTCGGGAACACATAACTGGATCCGCGATTTGACAAGTTGGCTGAGCGCATCGGCTGCCCGTCCGACTCCGATATTGACCAATTCCTGCAGAAGATCAAGCTGATCTTCATTGAACTGGGGTGTTTCGATCGTCATGTTCTCAGTCATTGACCACCTCCACTGTTTTTGTGAGCGCGTTATTGATTGCTTCCCGCAACTGTTCCGGTTTGAAAGGTTTGTTCAGAAAGGTAACGATTCCCAAATCCTGACAAATAGTTCGACTGCTTTCCTGAATATCTGCCGAGACGATAATGACAGGAACCTGCGAACCGGTACCACGAATCATCTTCAATAAACTGATTCCATCTACATTGGGCATCAATAAATCGGAGATAACCAAATCAGGCTGCTCCTGTTCGAAAACAGCGAATCCTTCCTCGCCATCACTCGCCTGGATCAGTTCGCAATCCAGTTCTGAGACAACAGAGGTGACACGCTTACGGGAGAATTTGGAATCATCCACAACAAGAATCTTCATTATCATTTTTTCCTTTTGCTCGACCGAAAGATGCGAATGTCCATTATTCCACAAGGGGCACCGCGAAAGGCGATCCATGTGGCATCACTCACCTTTGTCGAAGGTGTTTTGACGGACACCTGAAAAGCTATGTTGCAAAAATGAAACAGGCCGTATGCAGGCCGTCTTGTTGCCTTTTTTTTCTCATTTCCGAGCGGGCTATATGGTCTGTATGGCCCTATAATACAGGGCGGTAGGGAATCTCTCTGCACTTCAGCAGCGGCGTGAAGGGATGTCCCTGAATCTGTTAAATTCGCAATGGACAGGGGTAACCGCTACGTTTGGCCAGTTTTCAAAAGACGGTAAAAAGCAGCATTTGCGTCATTCGTGTTAGGCGGGTCTGTTCCCGAGGGCCTGGTTCCCGATTCTTCTGAAGAATCCGTTCTGTTTGAATTCTGGCC
>WFOZ01000231.1 GCA_015487825.1 Planctomycetaceae bacterium | reverse complement strand
GCCTCAGAGACCAGTAATGGGCATTCTACGTCACAAAATGACACCAAAGAGGCAAAAGACCCAAACGACGAAACCCCTGTCAACGACAGGGGTTATCACAATAATTCGTCGTCTGACAGCAATCGTCAGGAGCGGAGAGAGGGGGATTCGAACCCCCGGTACCTTGCGGTACACAACATTTCCAATGTTGCACAATCGGCCACTCTGCCATCTCTCCGGAGAATTTTTTATATCAAGGCCACATGTTATTCATAATGAAAATATTCTCATATAAAACTTTACCTGCTTTCTTCTCGGTACAGGTCACTATCGACTACTGTACTTAGTTTGTGATCAGGTTTGGTATTATTCCAAGGATACTTCATTATTCAAACAGCGTAGAAATTACTTATGCCCCCCGTTTTTGCAAGAAATCTGTTGAACAGAGCCTGTTGAACCAGGACAGGCAGGAATGAATAATAATGCTCCTATAGAATAAATCAGGAAGCTTTAAATTATATGGTTTCGCGTTCTTCCTACTGCCTTTTCAGGCCTTAAGTTGGGGGTTGAGTTTGTTGGTCCGTGCTCCGTTGTCGCACTATCCGATGGTATCGACCCTATAATTAAGGATTGAAGATGCACTACTCTTCTGAGGATGAGTCTTCTGACTTCTGACCACGGGAATTTAGATCTGCGAGGGATTCAATTCGCGATTCAATCTTTTTACACGAAGCCACCAGTTCCCTCCAGCGAGGGTCTTTTTTGCGAAGGTCTGGGTCTACTTTTCTTTCATCAAGTTTTTGCTCGTACACCCCCAGGGCATTCCGGGCAATATTGAGGCTGCGTTCCAGGCGATCCTGCTTTAATGGCATAATACTAAGTCCAATACTAATGTCTTTGTCTTATTATAACAGCAGTAACGTTTCAGTTGCCGGGATCGACATAGCGAACCTCGCCAAGGAATGGTGCCCGTGTTTCATGAGATTGTCCACCATAGGGGACTTTACATGGTTGCTGGCAACCCACTGAACAATTACTAATAACAAAAGGTAATCTGAGAACGGGCAATTCTGGCGTTCATTTGATGCTTAATCAAGTCAATTTGGCTTGTTTTCGGCTGGTGTTTCATATTCGATGACAATTCCGGCGATTTAGGGGCTGTTTTAAGATTATTGTAAAAGTATCCATAACCAGAATGCTCTCGACAAAACGGACTGAGCCTGATATCAAGGGCTTCCCACCTCCCATAATCTAATGGGTACATATATCTCAAGAGACTCTTGTCTGCTTGTTCCCTTCTTATTCAACGTGAGAGTTACATGCTTCACCGTAACACGATTCGTTCATTTAGTCTGTGGATTGGCCTGTTTCTCGTCATTTGCAGTTCAGGCTGTAATTCGATACCGGGATTTCAGGAATTTGTGAAACGTTCTGCGATCAAGCCAAGCACTGGGGACTACGATGATGGAACCGATGAAGCTGATGCGAAATGGGTAAGAAATGCTGGAGTTGAAGCCCGTGGTGACCGCCCTCTGGAACATGACACGGATCCCTTTCGCAACCTCCTGATGTCTCCCAAAGCACGAAGCATCGAGAGAAATCTTGGCTTTGACTGAATCGTCGTGAACGACACACAATTCGGCATCATGTTCGGAACTCTCTGCCAATTCAGGGAAGGATTCTCATGCTTCGCGTGCGTGCCGCCGGGCTCTCGCTAAACGAGCGGTTGCAAACAAAAGAACAAGAACTCTTTCCAGCTTGTTACAGCCAGCCCTGATACCTTTTCAGGCCTTAAATCAGAGGTGAGGGGGGGGACCTGGTCTGTATCCCGTTGACGCACCATTTCTTTGTACCAACCAAATATCAAGCCCTGAAGAAACAGTAACCGGGATTATTTCATCAGCCGTTCGTCGCTAGCCCACGGCTCCCCTCAAAGTCGCATGAACCAAACGCTAACGCGTTCCGGCTGATTTGCTCGTAAATAATCCGGGCTAATCCCCCAGGTTTTCGTCGTATTCTCCAGAATCGTAATCCTCCTGAGTCTCCTGCTCCAGATCGCTACTTTCAGAGTCCGTTTTGGACGATGCTCTTCTAAAGACAGCGACCACATCTTCCACCGGAACGACAAAAAGTAAATTGTCAGGTTCAAAATCAACCGGAATTGCATTTTTGGGATGAAAGAGGACTTTGTCATATTTTTTGACTGGAAAAACCTCGTCAAATTCCATCTCCAGACTGACCGCGACAACCCGTCCGGTAATTGTAGGGATCTCAGACTGATCAGGCAAAACGATTCCGCCTCGCGTTGTGTGCCTGCCTTCATCCTTGCGAATAAGTATTCGCGGTCCAAGAGGTTCGACAAAATCAGTCATAGAAAGTACCCCTCAAAGGAGAATTAGAATGGAACCAAGCTCTCAACCTGGCCTGTACCGTGAATTACAACATAGAAAAAAATTAATTTGCGAATGCAACTGAGGTGTAGAGCAAGTTGTATGCCAAGGAGAATTATTTTGAATTGGCAGAACTGGATTGTGGAGGCTGAGCAATAGCCAAATGAGGTGCAGGCATTGAGGGTTTTCGCTGGGAATCTTCTTTTCCCTCAATTTCAATTGCAAGTTCATCAGGAATTGCTTCTACAACCTGAGGATTGAGCTGTTTTGAATTCAGCTCTGATCGGATTGTATTTTTGATCAGGTTTCCAAGCGGACCTGCCAATAGGGCAGGCAGGAAAATGATATCTGCAAGCAGGGCAGCACCAACCAACGCAGCCATGAGTACACCGAATCGACTGATCATCAACAGTGATGCTGGTGCCAGGACAAGCAGCCCGAGGGCAACAATAAAACTTGTTTGCCACATTGCCGGGGCACAATGCCCAAGGGCAAGTTCAATCGATTCCTCTTTGGTTTTTCCCATTTTCAGTCCTTCGCGATACCATGTCAACAGGTGCAGCGTCCCATCAACAGCAATCCCGAGGGCAACCGAAGCTGTAATCATCGTTCCTATATCGATACGTTGCCCCATAAAAGAGATCAACCCAAAGACAAAACCGATTGGCAGAAGGTTCGGAAGCATCGCGATAAGACCGGCAATTGGGTTTTTCAAAAGAACGATCATAACAATGGCGATAACGGCAAATGCCAGTCCGAAGCTTTTGATCAAACTTTCCAGAAGCGCCTTTTGAGTTCGTAAAAATACCGGGACCATTCCAGTGACCGTATGATTTGAACCGGGATGAAATTTCAGAACGGACTGGGTGATATCGTTCAGTTCATCCATCAGGAGACGGTAATCGTTATCAGCCATCACATACGCCTGGGCGGAAATACGCCAGAGTTCATCACCCTGATTACTTAAATTGGGCTCGCCATCTATCGGGCTGGGACTATCTACCCTGGTTATGGTAAAGAGAGAATTTGCAGCTTCGATCTCCCCTTCGGCGATTCGTCTTTGAAGAATATTACTTCTTTTGTTGTACAGGATGCTGCGGCGCGTGAAGCCTCTGTCCCCTTCTTTTTTTATCGGCTTTTCTATTTTTTTCTGAAAATCGGCCAGCGAAATTGCTCCTGTGATTTCCGGATGATTCCTGATCTTTCCGGTGATCTCTCGAACGATTTCCATTCGTTCCATAAATTTCAATTCGCTTTGTGCTTCTTCATCGAATCGGACAATGGTATCAACGGTGCTGATTCCGATGACATGGTCTTCCAGAAACCAATAGTCTGCAAGAATCCGAGAGTCTTTGGGAAAGTAACGAATTACTTTTGTTTCGCTGCGGAAGAATTGTAAACCATAAACACCGAACGCCAGCAAAGCCAGACAGGCAAGGGAAACGGGAGCTGAATAACGAATCAGACCACGTGCCAATTTCTTCCAGTACTTCCCATCAACTTCGTGTTCTTTGGGTGGTTTGCCCGGCCAGAGCTGCATCAGGGCGGGTAACACCAGCAACACGAAGAACAAGGCAACACCACATCCTATTGCAGCAAAGAACCCGAAATCCTTGACGGGATTTAAAGGGCTTGTCATCAAAGAAGCCAGTCCGATTGCTGTTGTTGCACTGGCGAGAATACAGGGCTGCGCTGCCATGCGAATTGCATCAACAATCGAGTTTTTCATATCTACATGAGCAGCATGTTTCCAGTAACTGGCCAGGTGGATTGAGCCGGAAAGAGACAGAACTGAAAGCAATGTCGGCATCACAATGAGTACCATATTCATTGTCGAGCCGGTCAGGGGAATCAGGGCTATTGTCAGTAACGTTGCGTATAACGAAACCGTCAGAACCAGCAGTCCGAGCCTGAAACTTCGCAGCACCACAAAAGCAAGCAGAAAGCTGACCAGAGCGGAAAGAGCCATTAAAGAGCGAAAATACCAGGGAGCAGCAGGGTTGTAAGAAGCCTTGGCAACTTCCTGATTCAAAGTCGCTTCACCAACCGGGCG
Source organism: Planctomycetaceae bacterium (assembly GCA_015487825.1). Taxonomy (GTDB): domain Bacteria; phylum Planctomycetota; class Planctomycetia; order Planctomycetales; family Planctomycetaceae; genus Rubinisphaera. Next base: position 1,832 of record WFOZ01000231.1, on the reverse strand, counting down.
CCCTCCCATATGCAGGGAATCGAGGTCGATAAAACATTCTTTTGCAATGTTCTGCATATCCTCAAAGGCAGCGGGGCCATCAGCCTCACCAGCTTCGCTGAGCGTTACGACAAGAGCCACCGGAGTTCCCGCAGAAAAGAAACTCTCCTCAACAAGTGGAGTCCCTTGCGGATTCTGTTTGCCGGGCCGAGACATGATGGATGCGAGGATTTCGCGAACCTGTTTTGCTGTTGCACTTTCAGGATGAATTCCATGCCAGGTCAGTTGGAAATCATGTTCCGGATAATCCAGCGCGGGTACGTCTTCTTCTTCAGAAAGATCTTCCTCCTGCTCTTGCGGGGAATGATTTTCATCGTCCAGTTTCGTCCCTGGTGGACGCTGTTTGATATCTGCGTATTGTTCAAATTCTAAAGGAGGTTCCCAAAGCGTGACCGCAGGAAGTATTGAAACATCAAGCTGGAGTTCTTGCTGAACCCGCCTGATAATTTCTTTTTGAATTTGCCCCGGTTTTTCTTTACCAAGGTCCGACAGACGAACCTTCAAAGCTCCATGACCAATCAGCAATCCACGTAACCGCGAGACAGCTTCGTCCATTTCAATATTATGGCGAATCATCTGCTTCAAAGCTTCGTGGGGCGTGAGAACCTCTTCTATATACGGGCTGCCTCTGCGGGCAATCCCTTTGGAATCCATATAGCCTTCCAGCCTGGCTGCTAACAATTCCACTCTTGGATCATCAACACTACTGCCATCCCAGGAAAGAAAAAGGCGATCTTGAACCGGAAAATTATCGCGATACCACCCAAGCAGAATAGCCTGCGGATCGTTCTCGGGTAACCAGGCTTCGACATCGTTGCGCATTTCAATGCGTTTTAACGTCGTCACCAAAAACGGGACGGCGAATAACAACAGGGCCAGAACCCAAATTGAATACCCATTCCCCCAGGGATCTCGTTTTTTGAAGAAGCTAAGCATAGATGACAATATTCAATGCAGGAATCTGCAAGTATTAAAAAGCTTATACAACCGACTGCATACCGCCTGCCAGACATTGGGTGGTCTGCCCGAGTTTATCAAAAATAGACCACCAGCATGTGGGAAGTATAAAGACTTGTTCATTAAAGACAGCCGGAAGTTTAACCTATTTCACCGGTTAAGGAAAAGTCCGATTCCTGGAATACAGTCTGATTTCCTTTTGTTTCTGAAAAACTACTGATACTTCAACTTCTTTTCATTGCCGCAAATAGGGTGTATAGGCAGTTTGCGTTAACATTTACCTGCGAATCTTCCCTGCAGAATATGCGACAAGTTTCAGCCTGAGGTGACGGATTCTTTCTGATAGCTGTTTGCAAAATCAAGAGTATTCGATAAATCGCAAGCCATAAGGAAATCGACTTTTAACGGTCCAGCCCAGAAAATTAGCCATCGAAATTCTGAAAATGGGTCTTTTTTGAAAGATTTCGTCTTTTTTTCTTTTTTTAGAGAACACTAGCGAACCTGTTTGGCGTTACTATGGTCAGAGGGATAGTGGGAGGTCTACACTTGTAAGATCTCCCCAATCTGAAAATCTTCATTTTTCTCTGTATGAAAAGACCCGGAAATCTAGTGAAGGTTCCAGTTTATTTTCGAGTAAATTTTGATGATTGACAAAATGTAAAGTAACCTTTCTTTTTAATCCAGACACTGCGGCAGCCCCGCAGGAGGTGCGACGATGCTGAATTCAACCACAAAGACAAATGCAACAACCGTAACGGTAGCGATTAACGCAGCCATTAATACGGTCAATGTGTACGTCCGTGGCGTCGCCCATTCGCTATTGGAACGTCTGGATT
>WFOZ01000230.1 GCA_015487825.1 Planctomycetaceae bacterium | reverse complement strand
GTATTAGCCACAGAGCACTCAGAGGTCACAGAGAATAAAATCTAATCATTGAAATGACTAAAAATAATCAATACCTGAAAAAGAGGTTTGGGTTACTTTAAAATCTTTCAATCTATTCCTCTGAGTTCTCTGGGCCCTCTGTGGCTATCATAAATTCTGCCACTTTTGCGCAGCATTTCATTGATAAGAGACTAAACAGGTCGAAGTTAATGGGTTACGATTACAAAATTGAGACATACGATATATGCAGAACCGGGTTGGATGATTTCCTTCGAGCGGTTGGTGGATTCAGTGGGAAAATTGACAGTCAATATTTATATGCCATCACGTCATGCAACGTGAGCAGTCGGGAAGATGTTGTTGTGTCGCTTGACGACAATTTTGTTAGCATCACAATCAACTGTTCACAGAAAGCTGGTGCTGGAATTCTGGGGCAAATTATCCATCATATTCTGGCGGTAAACGATCATGTTGTTGCTTCTGGTGGGCATTGAAGCAAAGGTGCTCGTCTGCTGGAACTACTTCTTAAACGCGCCGTCTTGCGGGTTGCCTCCTGCTTTAAGGTAGGCGAGCAGATCGAGGATTTCTTCCCTGGTTAATACGTCAATTAAATTGGCAGGCATGGGGGATGTTTTGGAGAGTAGCGCTTCTTCAATTTCATCACGAGGCACCACAACACTGGTTTGCTTTATCGAATCGGTTTCGACGGTAATCGCCTTGCCGCTGACTCCAACCGGGCGACCGGTTACGAGTTTCCCGCTGGAGAGAACATAAACAGTATGCAGGTATTTGGGGTCCATTACTTTCGAAGGAACAATGATCGATTCGAGAATTGCGCGGGCATCGAACCGTTTTCCGATATTGGTCAGATCCGGGCCAATCTGTGCCCCTGAAGTGCCGATACGATGGCACTTCAAGCAGGTGCTGGCCAGTAACGCCTGCTTGCCGTTTTGGTGCGACCGCCCGACTGCCACTGCTTCGAGGTGCGGTTCAAGATCGCTCATCGCCCACTGTTTCACGACTGGCCTGGCCGGGACGGTTTCTTCTTCAACCAGCGGCTTGTTCAGGTTCGCAATTTCTTTGCTGAATTCCTCTTGCTGTTTCTCGCTTAATGTTTTCAAAAAGTCTTCACGGATATCGCGAATTCGTTCGGTTAGCAGCTTACCGCCGTAGAAGTGTCGTGCATGGCCCAGCCAGGTGAAAAAATCGAGCTGCGACTGTTTGTCCCAGCCTGTTTTGGCGTAAGCCAGCGTGCGAGCTGCCCGTATCTGTTCTTCCTGTGTCGAAGTTCCTTTTAACAGACCTACTGTTTTGGCAACAACCGTTTCGTCATTCAGGTAGACCAGAATTTCACAGAGAAGATGGTTCACACTGCTTGTTGAGTGGGGATAAATTTTGGAAAGTCTTTGACGGATTGAAGTTGACTGTTCTGCATTGGGGTGTCCGAGTCGAATGAAGCACAACTGATAAGCACGCAACAGACCGAGTAATTGATCCTGTTTCAGATGAGGCAATTCCACTCGGTTCAACGCGGTCAATACGGCATCGCGGTCGGTTGCTTTTCCCTGTCTGCATAACGCGATCAGCCCTGCAATGGCTGCGGTTGGTTTTGTTTCCTGTAACGCAAGGTTTCGCCATCGGTTTGTTTCCTGATTTTCAATTGCGATTCGGGCTGCAAATCGTAACCAGCGATCGTCGCTATTGAGGTACTTCCAGAGAAAATCGATATTCGCATCTTTCTGAACATGGAACCGTTCGATTTCCCGTCTCAGTTTTCGGGCGACCAAAGATTTCTGAATGGTTTGATGGTCGATTTCTGGTGCTGTTGAATCTGTTTTTTGCTTTGCGTTCAGACTGACACGATACAAACCGGATTGCGAACCGCGCCCGCCCGTAATGAAATAGAGATCTCCCTCCGGACCGAACACCATATCGCAAACATTCAACGGGCCCCCTTCAACAAATACTTCATACTGGGCAGCGTAGCTTGCCCCGTTTGGAATCAGATCGACAAGTAGAATGCGGCCGTTTTGCCAGTCTGCAATGAACATTGCTTGCTTGAAGCGTTCCGGGAAATTACTTGTGGTACCGAACAGCATTCCGGTTGGCGATGCCAGGCCGGTATCGAGCGTGGTCGGCAAGCTGTCTTCGTAATAAACCGGCCATTTCCCCGTTCCCCAACGCCAGCCGTATTCGCCTCCTGAAACAACATGATTGACGCGGTTCGGCCTGTACCACGGTTGACCGACATCCCATTCCATGTCGGCATCGTAGGTAAACATTTCCCCTTGTGGGTTGAATGCGATATCAACCTGATTGCGAAAGCCTCCCGCCAGAACCTCCCATGTTTTTCCCTGTGGGTCGGTTCGTAAAATGTAGCCAACGCGGTTGTCCGGCTTGCCATCGTGAGGATTAGGCAGCAGGTGATCGTTTTGCGGATTGCGATAAGGGGATTTTCCGGACGTTTTTTCCGGGAAGGTAACATCGTTTCCAACAACCAGATAAATCATGTTGTCGGGGCCGAGTTTGATCTGATTACTGCCATGGCCGTAACGGGAGTTGTAATCCAGTTTCGTCAACAGTTGAACCTGATCAAACTGATCATCGCCGCTGGTGTCTTTAAGTCGATAAAAACCATTGCCATTTGTCACACTGACATATAATGAATCGTGCGCATAAAGCACGCCCCGGCAATGGCGAAAGGTTTCTTCGATTCTCTCGAATTTTGTTTTTTTCGGGTCATTATTCAGCGTCAGTCTCGCAATCCCCTTATCATCCAGCCCCAGTATCAGCCGTCCTTTGTCGTCGAACGTCATGCTGATCCAGGAACTTTCATCTTTTCCGGCAGAGCGCAATAGTTCGACCTGAAAGCCAGGTTGAACACGAATCGACTTGATTGGCGTCGCAGTTGGTTCATCGCAGGTTGCTTTGTCTGCATATCCATGGATTAACAGGCCAAGCGACAATGTAATCAGAGCTGTGAATTTCATATCCATATTCCTGACTTAGGATTACTCGAACAATAACTGTCCGACTTCAATTTGTTGTCAGCGGCAAGGCGTTAGCCGCCGTTCATCGGTAAACGACAAATGATCCACCTCAGATAACACGTAATAACGCAGGCTAGCGACTTGCCGCTGACTTTGTTGAGTTCATAAGGTGCGATGGTAATTTATCGAGCGTTCCTTAATGGGATTCAATAGAATAGTGATACCTCCCGAGGAGTTTATAATCAATCCGCAGCGTTGTAATACCGCCGACAGGTCAAGAAAAATCCTCCCTGCCGTTTGGTTTGTTTCAAGGGGCAACCCCCTTCTCCGCTGGTGTGAGTTGATTATTTTCAGGTTTCTCGGTAATTCTGAAACTTTGAAAGTGTGACATCTTGACGCAGTCTATGAAAGAGATTTTTCCTTTCTCAGTCCTTAGTATGTCGATCCATCTTAATCACAGGAGCCTTGGAGTGCGGGAATTTTTCACGTTGATCGGGGTGCTGGTGCCTCTGTTTGTTCTGGGGGGCTTCGGGTGGTCTTACTGGATTGGGGTGGAGGCGGTTGCTGTGTATGCTTTTGCAGCCGGGGTCTGTTTATTGTTTGGAGCCCTGGCTCTATTGGTGCAGGAAATAGCGTTTCGGGCAGATAATTCCCTTTCGGGAACGCTCGGTTCGATCGTGATTCGGACCCTCGGGCCAATTGCAGTCGGCATATTTGTTAAAAAGAATTTGCCTGATTTTGTCGAGCATCGGTTTTTTTGGGCATTTGTTGGCTGTTTTCTGTTGACGTTGGCGTTGGAGACTATATTGTCTGTGCGTCTGGTAAATCGTTGGGAGAGTTTACACAGGAATGGTAATGAACTCCCCGACAATTGATTTTCTCCGACAGTTGAAATCTCAGTCTGCTGCGATTTGCTTATCAGTAGGCATTCGAGGGTTTGTTGGAACTGCTCCTCGACAAAACAGCACTCTATTTGTTTAGACATCAATATTTGAGAATTGAGAGTCATGGCCAGTCCTGTTCTCCATGTTAAAGATAGTTACTACTTCGAAGTACCAAAGTCTCTTTGGCCTCGAAGCTATGACTCGTTGGAGCAGGTGCCGGAATCGATGCAGTTTCTGCTGAAGAATCATCCGGATGCAACAGTTGATCAGTTTAACTACGATTTGTCCGGAAAAATCCTGATTCCTCAGCCGTTTGGTACGTTGAAGAATCTGTACCAGGCAGAATCCGGACTCTGTATTTCCAAGTATATGATCGTTGAACTTCTTGTGGCGCTGGTCGTTGCAGGTGCATTTATCTGGTTGGCAAAGCGAGGTAAAGAGTCGAATCGACCGGTTGGACGCAGGTTTAATCTGCTTGAAGCGTTTGTTGGTTACGTGCGAGACGAAATTGTTCGTCCGGCTATTGGTGGGAAAGAGGCGGATCGGTTTGTTCCGTTTTTGCTCACGGCGTTCTTCTTTATTCTGGGTGGTAATTTAATCGGGATGATTCCCGGGTTAGGGACCGTTACCAGTGCCATTGAAGTGACGGCGGTGCTGGCCTTGTT
>WFOZ01000229.1 GCA_015487825.1 Planctomycetaceae bacterium | reverse complement strand
TGGTCATGTCTACGACCTATCAGCAATCATCGAAACTGACTCCTGAGTTGTATGAAAAAGATCCCGAAAATCGACTCTATGCACGAGGGCCACGCTTCAGGCTTGATGCAGAACCTCTTCGGGATCAGGCACTGTTTGTTTCAGGTCTGCTGGTTGAAAAAATAGGTGGCCCGAGTGTCAAGCCTCCACAGCCAAATGGATTATGGTTTGCAGTTGGCTATACCGGTTCAAATACAGCTCGTTTCAAAGCGGATACAGGGCCGGAAAAAATTCATCGCAGAACCCTTTATACTTTCTTCAAGCGAACCGCTCCACCACCGGAAATGTCAACATTCGACAGCCCGACCAGGGAATCGAGTTGTGTTCGCAGGGAACGCACGAATACTCCGATGCAGGCGCTGCTCCTGTTTAATGATCCTCAGTATCTGGAATGCGCACAGGGACTTGCCGCCCGGGCGATGAGAGAAAAAGGAACCTCGCCTGAAGAAGTTGCCAGTTATATGTTCCAGCTTTGCACTTCCAGAAAACCGAATGCAAAAGAATTGAAAATTCTGGTTGATGGCTATCAGAATGACTTAAAAAGATTTAACGCAAGTCCCCAGGAAGCCGCCAGTCTGATTAAAGTCGGCAGCCCTGAAGTTGCCAAAGGTCTTCCGGTCAACGAACTGGCAGCTTGGACCGTAACCGGAAATATTCTGTTTACCGCAGATGAAGTTATTACGAAAAACTAAAGTAACTACTCAGCGAGTTGCCTGCAAAACAAAATCTTGCTGAACAGTTACAAACTAGATCAGTAACTCAGGTTGGGCAACACTCCGCTATCCCAACCTGCGAACTGAAAAGTTGTAATCCTTGAATCGAGTGTGACTCAAGTGGTCTTTCTATTCCGGCATATTCACAGCTCACAGAGCCGTGGCACACGTTCGCTTCTAAAACAGAAGAGCTCATTCGGGTTGCTGTTGCTCTAGTGCTGTCATTGTAGACTGCGCCTGAGAGCGAACTGCGGGGGATGTGTGGCTTTTTGCAATTTTATTGATCCGAGAACGAAAACGATTGGCAACACTGCCATGTTCTGCCAAAGCCTGTAATGCAGCCACGGTTACTTCGTCCTTTTCTTCTGTTGACTCAACGATTTCCATTAATTCATCCAGCAGGTTCTCCTGCCTGGTCGCTAATTCTCCAAGCGATTTGATAGCAACAATTTGAACGTTAGGGTCCGGATCACGCCGAGCCGTTTTTATCCAAAGATCTATCCCGGGATCCGGCTTGAAAAGATTCAGTGCCCAGACAACCGCCAGGATAAACAGTACTGCAGTCAAGCCTCCCCATGCCCAGCGCAGACTGTTTTCAACTCCAGAGTAAACCGAACCGAATTCCTGCTGCTTAGGCGTCTGTAATATTTTCTTTTTAGTTTGTGTTGATGAGGACTCAACCATTCGCGGGGCTTCTCGAAGTTGAGAAAGTTTTTCCGAGACGGCAATCGCATTCTCGGGGCGATCCACCGGAGATTTTGCAAGCATGCCAAGGACAAGTTTTTCCAATCCTGCAGGACAATCGCTGTTGAGAGCAGAAATGGAAGGCGGCTCCTGTTTCAGATGTGCATGAAGAATCGGAGCAGGATTATCTCCCGGAAAAGGAGGTTGCCCAGTCAACATTTCAAAAAACACACAACCGAGCGAATAGATATCGCTACTATGGCTTAACGGCGGTTTACCACGAATCTGTTCGGGAGACATATACTGGACCGTTCCCAATGTTCTGCCATCCGCTGTTAATTTTGCTTCGGACATGACACTAACCAGACCGAAATCACTCAGCTTGATTTGTCCTGATTTTGTCAAAAGAAAATTATTCGGTTTCACATCGCGATGAATAATTTTCTTGTCGTGAGCATAAGCCAGAGCGGCACACATCTGACGGCCCCACTCAATCACTTTAGGCCACGGAAGGTACCCATGACTTTGAATTTTATCCCACAGAGTCCCACCTTCAAGCAACTCCATCGCATAGAAACGCTGTTTGTCCTCACAGACACCACCAAAAGAACGTACGATATTGGGGTGACGCAAATCTTTAAGCGTGGCAATTTCCAACTCAAAACGAGCCAGCAGGGTTTTGTTACTGATATCTGCCGGAATGAGTTTTACAGCAAACAGACGATCATCTTTTACATAGCGGCCTTTATAAACGACCCCCATACCGCCTTCGCCGATTTTTTCCAGAAGTTCAAATGGCCAAACCCAAATACTTGACATAATACCAACTCAAAAAACGGAAACATCGTTACAATCAATACTGAAAGACGTCCGCCACTTTCAGTGGTTCCTGCTACCTGTTGAGAATATCTCAGGGGAAAACGCGATGCCAGTGTGAAGATTCCAAGACCATCTTTTTTCGAAAATCTCCAGAGATTAAAAAGGTTCTTCCACCATGTTGAAATTCGGAATCATACCGATGAACGCTTTCACCTAAAGTTGAGTGGCATCACCTCTCTTTTAGCCTCCAAACGCTGAATTATACAAACAGATCACTCTGAGCATATCTGATGCTTTGTTTTTTTTGAAAAAATTGTTTTAATTCATAACCCTAATTTAGACATACTGATATCAGGTAGAACGCTATGCCGTACCATGTTCCTCCAGACTGTTTTCGCCACAAGATTCCCCCAGGTGATGATCGGGAACGACTTGTCTGTTCCGGCTGCGGGTGGGTACATTACGAGAACCCGAAAATTATCGTTGGGGCAGTTCCCATCTGGAAAGAGCAGGTGCTGCTTTGCAAACGCGCAATCGAACCACGCCGCGGGTACTGGACAATACCGGCCGGCTTCATGGAGTTGAACGAGACGGCTGAACAGGGGGCAGTCAGGGAAGCTTGGGAAGAAGCCAATGCAGAAATTGAAATTGATACTCTTCTTGCGGTCTATTCAATTCCACGAGCCAATCAGGTTCATCTGATTTTTCGTGCTCAACTTATCAACCCTGTTTTCTCTCCCGGGATCGAAAGTGAAGATGTCCGTCTTTTTCACTGGAGTGAAATCCCCTGGGATGACCTCGCATTTATTTCAAACCGATGGGCATTAAAGCAGTATAAACAATCCCGAGACCTGAAAACATTTCCCGCCTTCGGTGTCCCGAAAGAAGATATCAGGGCAGTCTCTGAAACAACCGAAAGAAAAAATTCCGGAAAATAATTTCAATCTGCCAGTTGATATTCAGGAATCATTCGATTCACCAGCATTTCGATGCGTGTTAATTCATCGCCCTGCTCTTTAGTTACAAAGGTGAAGGCTTTTCCGGAGAATTCCGAAGAGAGTCTTCCGGCCCGTCCGATACGATGAACGTAATCGTCAGAATGTTCGGGAATATCAAAATTGATGATGTGCGAAATCCCGCCAACATCAATGCCACGCCCGACAATATCAGTAGCAACAAGCAGTCGAACATTACCTTCCCTGAATTTTTTCATCACGCGGTCGCGCTTCGACTGAGGCAAATCGCCATGCAGTGCCGCGACGCTGTCCAGACGTGTGCGAAACTTATTGTAAAGTTGATCGGCTTTCCGTTTCGTTCGACAAAAAACAATAACCTGTCGAGGTTTTTCAACCGACAGCAATTTGACAAGAAAAAGAAATTTACGATGCTCATCGACAGTACAATAATACTGATCAACTGAAGAAGCCGTCACATTCTCGCCGGAAAGATCTATTCGGACCGGGTCCTTCATAAACCGCTGAGCAATCCGTTCCACATCGTCAGGGATTGTTGCAGAAAGCAGCAAGGTTTGTCTTTGTTTGGGACATCGTTTCAGAATAAACTCCATGTCAGGCCGAAACCCGATATCAAGCATTCGATCCGCTTCGTCAAGCACCACAGTTTTTAGATGCTCAAAAGAAAGGATGCCTCGCTTATTCAGGTCAATCACTCGCCCGGGTGTTCCTACCACAATATCAACACCCCGTTCAATTTTCTGAGCCTGAGTCCTTAATGGTCGCCCTCCCACTACAACAACAATTTCCAGTTCATCTACAATCGCAATATTTTTGGTCTCCTGGGCAACCTGCTCAGAGAGCTCGCGGGTAGGGCACAAAACAAGTGCCTGAGGAAACTGCTGCGACTGCTCCAGTTGCTCCAGAATGGGAAGCATAAATGCTGCCGTTTTTCCGGTCCCGGTCTGAGATTGCCCCAGGCAATCCGCCTTCTTTAATGCCGGAGGTAAAAATTTCTCCTGAATAGGACTGGGGTGTTCATAACCAATTTCCTTCAAGTGATCCACACATTCATCACTCAGACCTAAGTCAGCAAAACTGCATTTTGTTGAATCGAACAAACGTAACTCCGTATTTTATATATTCCAATTAACTCAATTATATTATCCACAACGTGGATTACCGACATAACCAAAATTGTATCGATCTCAATCCACACAGCATTATAGCATCTATAACATGCTCAATTTCGCCTGTCTTACAGGGCCCGTGCATCATCGTTTTCATCAGGATTTCTGGTTCCCAGAATTGCTTCCAGTTCTTCGGTATCAAGAATTTCGTTACTGACAAGATCCTCTGATATTTTATCGAGCTTATCACGATGCTCCTTCAAAAGTGAAAACGCCTGCTCGGAAGCTGCAAACAAAACTCGCTGAATTTCCTGATCCACCAGATGAGCTGTCGCATCGCTGTAAGTTCGCATTTCGTGAATTTCTTTGCCCAGGAACGGGTCCTCCTCAGCATGACGAAATGCAGCAGGCCCAATCGTCTCACTCATTCCCCAATGAGAAACCATTTTGCGAGCCAGGTCGGTTGCCCGCTTCAAATCGTCGGAAGCATTCGCGGTGTATTCATCAAAAACAAGTTTTTCAGCAGCCCGGCCTCCCAGCATCATTGCCAGCTGTTGATGCAGGCGTTGTTCACCCACACTGTGACGTTCTTCATCAGGTCGCAGTTGCGTTACTCCCAAAGCTCGGCCACGAGGCACGATTGTCACTTTATGAACCGGATCAAGTTCATCCAGCATCCAGGCAACCAGTGCATGACCAGCTTCGTGGTAAGCAGTCATTTTTTTCTCTTTGTCTGAAAGAACTTCTTCCCGCTTGATTCCCATCAGAACCCGGTCAGATGCGGCTTCAAAATCCTCCTGATCGACAGCTGATTTCCCTGTGCGTGTTGCATGCAGGGCAGCTTCGTTAACCAGATTTTTTAAGTCTGCACCAGAAAAGCCAATTGTGCTGGCTGCAATTTTTTCAAGATTAACTTCATCAGCCAACGGAACTTTTCGACTATGTACTTTCAGAATACCAACCCGCCCCTGCTTCGTCGGCAGATCAACCATAATATGTCTGTCAAAACGGCCGGGACGTGTCAACGCACGGTCCAGAACATCCGGCCGGTTTGTCGCCGCAATAACGACTACCGCATCAGACTGCTGGAATCCGTCCATCTCGCTGAGAATCTGATTCAACGTCTGCTCACGTTCATCATGCCCGCCACCGTAACCTGCCCCACGCATCCGTCCAACTGCATCAATCTCATCAATAAAGATAATACATGGCGCATTCTTTTTTGCCGTCCGAAACAAATCGCGTACACGACTTGCCCCGACACCGACAAACATCTGAATAAATTCGGATCCGTTAATTGAGTAGAACGGGACTTCCGCTTCGCCAGCAGTCGCGCGAGCCATCAGCGTTTTCCCGGTTCCGGGAGAGCCCATCAGCAAAACACCTTTGGGAATAATTGCTCCCAGACGTTGAAATTTGGCCGGATTTTTCAGGAATTCAACCACTTCCTGCAGTTCCGTTTTCGGTTGTTCCATCCCCGCCACATCATCGAAGGTGGTCTGTTTATCGGAAGGGAGAAACTCGCGAGCAGGGCTTTTCGTGAAGCTCCCAAACATTCCCCCGGACGACATCGGGTCGGAAGAACGACGCATGATGAAAAAGAAGAACAGCATCAGTAACATCAATCCGCCGAACCAGATCAGCAGCTGCATTGCAGGTGAAAGATGTGTCGTGTCATCCTCGAAGTTTACATTCTTACCCGAAAGTTTATCCAGAAGCCGGTCACTTTCGAATTGCGGAATCTGTGCCCGAAACCCTTCTTTTAACTTCAGATCGGGTTTCTCTGCATTTTTTTCAGGATGCTCAGGAATTTTTTTCCACTTCCCCAACAAAACAATGCCTCGAATTTTTATATCTTTCACATTATCCTGTTCAAGCTGGTCCCAAAAGAAGCTGTACTCGACTTTATCTCCTTCATCTCCTTTGCCTGCAAATAGAATCATCGCCACTGCGACGCCGACAAGCATTAACATCAGCCAGGGAATAGATGAAGGTGACCCCGGTTGCTTTGGCGTCCCCTTCGACTCACTTCCACTTGATTGCCTGGAATTCCCCTCGGGAGAACTCTGCTCGGTTGATGGATCGACCTGCTGTTGATCTTCACTGAAAAAATTATTCATCCTGAGACGTATTTCCAATTGGTAGTTTTTATGTTCTAAATTAGTTGGTAGTTCGCGGGGTGCATCAGAACGCACCTTGAAGAGCAAACTTATTCTTGTGTGGAATGCCCGATACGAGATAACATTTCCCACCTGATTAAATCAGGCATCATTCGGGCTATTTTAGTCAGCAAGCCCGTAGCGTACTATACAGTAAAGTGCCTTAAATCCATCCCGCCAGCCGATTTTCTTTCCCTCATCGTAGGTTCGACCTGCATAACTGATCGACATTTCATAAACCTGATATCTCCGCCGGGCAATTCTCGCTGTTATTTCAGGTTCAAAACCAAATCGATTTTGCTTTAACTGAGGAGTAATATCATCCAACACCTCTTTTTTGAAGACTTTATAACAGGTTTCCATATCCGTCAGATTGAGATTGGTAAAACAGTTTGAAAGCTGTGTTAAAAAATTGTTTCCCAGATAGTGCCAGTAATACAATACCCGATGCGGCTGATCTCCCAAAAATCGGCTGCCATACACAACATCCGCTTCCCCGACAATAATCGGCTTCAGTAACCGCGGATACTCCTGTGGATTGTACTCCATGTCAGCATCCTGAATGATTACAATATCGCCGGTTGCATGTTGAAAACCGGTTCGCAATGCTGCTCCCTTACCCTGATTTTTTTCATGGTAGGCAAAGACAAAGCTATTATCAGATTGCTCAGAAGTAGAAGCCGTCTCTTTCTCCATCTGTTGAAGCAGATCGCGCGTTCCGTCCCGGCTGCAATCGTCAACCAGAATAATCTGCTTGCGAATCGGAACTTCCTGAATTTTTTCCAAAATCAGATGTAGTGATTCCTTCTCATTATAAACCGGCACCACCACGCTGAGTAACAGATCTTCCGGGATTTCATAGAATCCCAGATTCTCACAGGCGGTTTTACCCAGAATTCCTTCAAGCTTCGCCAACCAGGCTTTTGTATAAGGAACGCCAGCATTTCCGGATTCCATACCACTGATTCCGTTCGTATTCAATAAAACAGACTCGATAACCAAACGATACTACTGAAACTTCCATTTTGTATTGATGGCCTAAATGCTCTTAACGGCACTAAAGGAACCATCAATACAGTCTTAACATGTCAAAACTAACAGCTGGCTCTTTGATCGATTTCGGCTATCAGAATGAACCAACCGTGCCGGTATTCTACAGAAATGATGAAAGGACGACTCAGAAAGACAACAACCACAACCAGCAGGCCTCCCCGCAGAATGGGAATTCTAAGCTGTAGCATCCATTCAGACAACTATCCCGAAGGAATATCTAACAAAGCATAGCTCGCAAACTATCTTTATTCCCGGAAAGATTTCTTTCTCTTCTCTTATGCCCAGCCCCCCACGCAAAAAGAAAAGTGCTCATGCGAACCCTGTTCACACTTGAATCATAGGGGAGATCACACGATGATTCCAGAGCGCCGGGGCTTTACCTGTAATGCAAATAACCCGGTATAACTGGTCTGTGCCCGGACCGCTCTGAAAAAGGCCTCAATACAGCCCGTAAACCGCCCAACGAAGGGTTCACAACAAGCTGGACCTGAAGGAGATTGCCATGCACCAGATCATGTATCAGCTACGTACAATTCACCAATTCTTATTTGTGAAATTTCTCCGAACAAAAGTCCGGCTACAACCATTTCAGTACTTCAGGACACCGATTCTTAACTTCAAAATGATACTTGGACTAATCATTTCATTTGCACTGGCTACATCGGTGCTTGCAAATGATAAACCTCAATGGGTTCAACCAATGCGAAAAGTTCACTCCAATACTAAAGGAGAACAGGGATCTTTACTGCACCTGGGCGATTCCATCACTTACTCGATGGCATATTTTGCACCTCTGCAGTACGCAGGCAAAGCAACAATGTCGCCCGACACACGCAAAGCGAGAGATCTGGTCAATGGCTATATGAAAAAAGAATGCTACCGTTGGAAAGGTGCGAACAAAGGAAACTACAGCGGGCAGGTCGCTTCGTGGGGAGTTAAAAATGCCGACAAATGGATTGATACATTAAAACCGGAAGTCGCCCTGATTATGTTCGGCTCAAACGACATTCGACGAGTCAGCATTGAAGTTCACGAAAAGAATTTGCGGGCGCTGGTTCAGAAATGCCTTGATCGGGGTGTTGTTGTCATCCTGAGTACCATTCCGCCAATGCACGGGCACGAAGATAAAGTGCTGCAGGCCGTCGAAGCCCAAAGAAAGATTGCCCACGAATTGAAAGTGCCGTTAATCGATTTGTACGCACATATCATCAACCGTCGCCCCAACGATTGGGACGGCACTTTGAAACAATTCGAAAGATACAGCAAATGGGAAGTCCCAACAC
>WFOZ01000228.1 GCA_015487825.1 Planctomycetaceae bacterium | reverse complement strand
GTGTTCAGTTTTCCTGGATATCTAAAAATTATCCGTAGGGCAGACTCTATTATTGTAGGTGGGGAAAAGCCACAGAACAGCTCTGGACGTGTAATCAGGTAGGATTTTCTGTATTCAGGCGAGTTGAGAGTATTAACTTTCGAGTAACTCTGCCTTACTGTTGAGGTTAGATATAGCGGGCGAGCCGGCGGTTAATACCATCGGCTCGCCTGATTATTTTTGATATCATCTGGCAAAAGGAGGCCGCATTCCCTGACCACTATTTTGTTTCCCAACGATGTTTACAAAATAGATTGTCTGATCTCCAATTTTCTTTTTTGAAGTTGGTTTTGTAATGTCATCCCCGGCATTTTTTACGTCATCTGTCGTAATACCGGGCAAACCAAGCTGACCACGCCATCGATTAATATTTGCTGCTGCATGTGCCACTTCGTCCGGTCCATTATTCAAGCGAAACACTGCAAGTTCCAAAGGACCTGCATCGCTGGGAATTTCTAAAGTTGCAAACCGCATCCCACCACCCGGATTCTGCTTCCAACCTTCAGGAAGTTTCCAGGAAGCTTTGCCTTGTTCATATTTTACGCTGGATACGAACTTGGCCAACGGCTCAACAAGTGCTTCCACAGCTTCGACAGGTCCGGTCATTTTGTAATACCAGACATCATTTCCCTGAGGCACGTGGGCGGCAAACATACGGGCAGGTTTACCGGCTTGAGCTGCACCAGCTGGTGGCTGGGATGGTTTCGGCATCGCAGGAGCGGCCGGGGCATCGGCAGCACTATTTTCAACATGATTTTCCTGCTGCACCTTCTCGGGCTTATCAACAGTATACGAATTGATCCCTTCCTCATTATTGCAGCCGACAATAACGCTCAGCGTGCAGGCAAAAAGGAAAAGTGCAAAAAAATTCTGATTCAAAATGAACTTCATAGTGGTCGGTCTTCAAATTTCTGTAAATCTGTTTCGTTTGGACAGTCTGGCTTGCCAGCTTAAAAAAACATCCTACCGGGAAATAATCGATGAAAGTAGGGTGCAAAAGGTCGCACCGAAAGGAATTTCACTAAAAGTTTCAAAAATATGCGGATTAGGCATCCCGTCTGCATACTCACCTCAGTAATCTCACAAAAATTCGAGACTAAATCGTAGTTTTATTCGTAACCTGTTTCATACAAGTCAGTTACATCTGAAAATGATAAATTGTTAATTTTTCAAACTCCTCTTCCACTGTTTCCTGTTTTGTAATAGTTTTCCGAAAAGTCGTGTAAAGAGTACAAAAGTCGGTTGAAGGATCAAACGACTTGACACTTTGTTCACTCCTTGTGGAGCCGGTCGGTTCCTGCCCCGTTAATTTGCCTTTCATCTTGCAATCTGACTTTATCACCGAATTTCATCTTTCCGGAAAACAGAAAAGTTCTGTTTCGGGTTAACACTAAAAAAATCCTCAGGGCCACTCCAGGCGAATGGATTCGCGGAGAGTATTTATGAAATATGTTGCCTTTCGGGCGGTTATGTTGTCTGCGGTAGTTGTTCATTTTAGTACAGAAACGACTTTTGCCCAGCAGGCGGTCCTGTACGATTTTACCGCGACATGGTGCGGACCATGCCAGCAGGTGGCTCCGATTGTTCACAAGTTACAGCGAGAAGGCTTGCCGATTCAGCAGGTTGATATCGATAAAAATCCGAAACTCGCCAAGCAGTTCCGCGTCAGTTCCATCCCGGCTTTTGTGCTCGTCGTCAATGGGAAAGAAGTGAAGCGGATTTTAGGTGGACAGACAACCGAGCAGGATCTTCGTCGACTCGTTGCGATGATCCCGACGACAAAAACGAATCCGAAATCTATGCTCGCGGGTAATCAGAAGCAGGATCGTTCACCTCTGCAGCGCACAGGCACCGGGTATGAAACGCCTGTTTTGGGAACGCCATCTGCCTTCCCGACTTCATTTGATAACAGGCCATCTAATCAGCCTCAGCGATACGCAAACACCAACCAGTCTGCTCCGCCCATGCCTGAAGTTTCAACCCAGCAACCGAGGCAGAGAACAGCCCCGGCTTATGAAAAATCCCGTAATAATCAGCCAGCTAATTTACTTGCAAGTGGTCGCAAAACAGAAGAGAAACCCATTATTCGCGCCCAACTGGATCAAAGCAGTAATGTGACCAAACCGACGCCGCATGTCGATTCCAGTGCTGCGAATGTTCGTATCAGAATTAAAGACGAAAATGGCATCAATTACGGTTCGGGAACGATTATTCATTCCACTGCCGGGGTTTCTTACATTCTCACTTGCGGACACATCTTCCGAAATCTGACAGACAGTTCCAAGGTTGATGTCGATCTTTTTACGGGAGACCGATTTGAAAGCTATCTGGGTAAAGTTGAAAAATACGATCTCGATGCAGATGTCGGTTTGATTTCCATCCCCACCGATGGCGTTTTGCCTGTTGCCAGACTGGCTTCTGTCGGTTTTCAACTTCCTAAAGGGGAATCTGTTATCAGCGTTGGTTGCAGTGGCGGTCAACCCCCTACGGTACAGAATCTGTCGGTAACAGCACTGAATCGATACACCGGCCCCGACAACGTAGAATGCACCGGAGTTCCCGTGCAGGGGCGTTCGGGCGGTGGGTTGTTCAACCTGGAAAACGAAGTTGTCGGCGTTTGCATCGCAGCGGATCCAAAAGAAAAACGTGGCT
This sequence comes from Planctomycetaceae bacterium, assembly GCA_015487825.1. Lineage (GTDB taxonomy): Bacteria > Planctomycetota > Planctomycetia > Planctomycetales > Planctomycetaceae > Rubinisphaera. Next base: position 4,094 of record WFOZ01000228.1, on the reverse strand, counting down.
TGTACGCCGGTTTGAAACCGATTCTCGATCTTGTGGAATCGTGTGGCCTGGGGAGTATCATCCGCAAGCCGCAACCGGTTGAAAGTATGATCGCCTCAAACAGAGATAACAGTCTTGGCCTGCCGATGCAGGAACCTCCTGCTGCCGTTCCTGCAGCAAGCTCAGCCGGGTTTAATGCGAATAACAACGCACCACCTGTTGCGAGCGTTAAGCCTGAAAGTCAGGATCCAATGGCAGTTGCGGAAATGATTAACCGTTTACAGCTTGGCAAAGGAGCCAAGCTGACCATTTTGATTGAATCTCCCGATGCTCCCGGTCAGACACAAGTCGTTATCATCCCCTCAGCGACTGCTCGCCTGATTGCAGATTTAACAGGTGAATTAAGCAAGACCCAAAATGTTTCCGCTCATCGACGAATGATCTCAGATTCAAACAAGCCTTCCTCTTCACTACGTCATGCAAATTCAGTCATCCCCGTCAGGCATGTGACTCCAATACGAACCGTCTCCCGGGAAGAAGATCGTTCGCTGACCATGCCCACCGGTTTCTCTGCCGCCCAACCGTATCGCAGAATTCGCCGCTGAAATTCAACTTTATTGAGTTGTAGGCCAGGCTTTCCAGCCTGATCTACTTTCGATTGAGCGGCGAATTCGCTGTCGTTCCTCAGTAAGCTTGTAGATAATTGCTTCAGGCTGGAAAGCCTGGCCTACATTTCCTGCAAATCGATATTGCCAATCTGAGGAAAAGTCTCAATAATCAAAATCATACCCTCTCAGGTTACACGAAATAATCATTGCACACAAAAAGGAGTAAGTCGTGCCCGTATTTGAAGATAACACGTTGACAATTGGCAGAACCCCTCTTGTTAAAATCAATAAGATGGCTGCCGGGCTTGGTGCGACAGTTCTGGCGAAAATCGAAGGCCGAAACCCGGCTTACAGTGTGAAGTGCCGAATCGGTGCCAACATGATTTGGGATGCTGAGAAAACCGGAAAACTGAAACCGGGCATGAAAGTGGTTGAGCCAACCAGCGGGAACACCGGCATCGCGCTGGCTTTTGTCTGTGCGGCTCGTGGCTACGAATTGACACTCTGCATGCCGGATTCAATGTCTGTGGAACGTCGTATGATGCTTCGCGCATTCGGTGCGAATTTAGTGTTGACTCCGGGAGCGGATGGAATGAAAGGAGCCATTAACCGGGCAACTGAACTGTCGGAAAATCCGGAATTTTATATGCCTCAACAATTCAGCAATCCGGCTAATCCGGAAGTTCATGTTCGCACAACCGGCCCGGAAATCTGGGAAGATACTCAAGGCAATATCGATTTCTTCATTTCGGGCGTTGGAACCGGCGGTACGATCACCGGTGTCAGTCGCTATCTCAAACAGGAAAAAGGAAAAGCCGTTCAATCAATCGCAGTTGAACCAACAGGCAGCCCGGTACTTTCAGGCGGTTCTCCCGGAAAACATAAAATACAGGGAATCGGTGCCGGTTTTATTCCGGATATTCTGGATGTCTCTTTAATTGACGAAGTTGTTCAGGTGAGCGATGAAGAATCTTTCGAAATGGCTCCTAAACTCGCCCAGGAAGAAGGGATTATTGCAGGAATAAGCAGTGGTGCCGCGATGGCTGCTGCTTTGAAAGTTGCAGCCCGTCCGGAATCAGCAGGCAAAACAATCGTCGTGATCCTCCCGGACAGCGGTGAACGATATCTCTCAACACCGATGTTCGATTACGCGCGAGAATAAAAGGGACCATTCAGCGTTGGCGTAGGGTCCGCTACCCGCGGACCACGATGGGAGGTGGATCCTCCTGTTTCTGCAATAACCAAACATTGCTGAATGGTTATGATTAAAGTACGTTTTGCGTTTCTGGTTTAATTTCGCAAATAGTAACTCAGGTCCCAACCGGAGATCGCCTGCATCTGTTTGGCGGTGCCGAAGTAAACACCGCCAAAAGGGCGCCCCGATTTGATATCGTAAAAAGTCAGATGCAGAACTCCACGATGTTTAATTGTCGTCGTCAGAGAAAAGTCGGTTAATCCGTTTTTGATAGCCACTGTCTGGGAAGCATCTGTTTCCTCTGAACCGTCTGATTCGGTTTGCGTTAGAAGCAAAGAAAGATTTGCCTTTGCGATGCTGTCTAATCGAACTTTTCCTTTGACGGTTACGGTATCGCCTTGTTCAAGCTGACGAGATGTCGATGAGACACTGAGGATACGGATGACATCGCCATCACGGTAAGCTTTGGGGCCAAGCTCAATATTAACCGAACGTTTAGTCGGTTCACCAGCGATTGATGTCAGACAGAACGAAACAGCAGCCAGAAACGTAAGATATCGCATATCGGTTCTCCCGTTCAAAATGTAATTGATAGTTAGCAAACTGTCTGAATTCCGTAATATATTGGTTTTTCTGTTCTATCGCCAGGGAGCGGACCAGTTGCTGGTTTGGTAACCGCTGCGGATTCGCCATTCTCGTAAATTGGCGAGTAACTCGCGTTTCTTTTCGAGATGGTCTGGCTGGTCCCAGAGGTTATCAACTTCGTTCGGATCGTTTTTCAGGTCGAACAGTTGGCCCCACGGTTCATCGAGAAAGTGAACCAGTTTCCAATCGGTGCTGCGGATCATGGTCATAAACTGAGTACCAGTGAGGATGCCATCCTGTGCCTGCTCGGCGTAAACGAAATCCCTTGGCGACCACGGTTTCGATTCAATCGCAGGCAACAGCGACTTCGCTTCCAACCCTTGCGGCACTTCCGCCTGTGCCATTTCGAGAATCGCGGGGCCAATATCCATTTGCTGGCAAAGGCCATCGATTGTTTTCCCTTGCGCGAATCGTCCGGGGGACCAGACAACCAAAGGCATTTTTGTGATGGTATCGTACATCGTCCATTTTTGACTGTGACCATGATCGGTTAAACAATCGCCATGATCAGAAGTGAAAATGACGACCGAATTTTCGAGATATCCTCTTGTTTCGAGCGTTTGCAGGATCTTCCCGATTTTTTCATCAATCATCGTCACATTCGCCAGGTAGTAAGCGCGCTGGCGGTGACGCTGCTGTTCGGTCGGGTTCAATTCCAAAACGACCGAATCGTGATCGACTTCCTGATTGTGCTGGCGTAATATTTTGAATGGTTCAGGTTGTTGATCGAGTTCCTGTTGCGAAACCGGGAGTAGCGGGAGTTCTTTTTTTAGATAAGATTCTGCGTAACGCGGGATCGGATCGTAAGGGGGATGCGGACCGGGGAAGCCGATTTCCATAAACAGCGGTTCGGTGATCGGTTTCGATTCGAGCCACCAGCACGCCATCTCTCCCACGAACATATCGCTGTGCAAGTCTTCGGGAAGATTCCAATCGAACGCACCCAGGGCATCGCGGTAATCGTCCCGCTGGCGGTACAATTCCCGCTGTTGTTTGACATGTCCGCGAATTCGAATCGCCTTGTCCCATTCATCGAAATAAAAGCGTTCTTCCAGATAGCGATCTTTATTTTCGACTACGTATCGTTCGTGAAAACCGAGTGGTGTATCGTAAGGGTAACTGTGCATCTTGCCGATGTTGATGCAGCGATAACCAGATTTGGCGAGTTGCTCGATCCAGGATCGCCGCCAAAGATCTGCGTTTTTCAAAATGCCGGTTGTGTGCGGATAATACCCGGTAAACAGACTCGCCCGAGCCGGCGCACAAGAGGCAGCCGTAATAAAACAGTTGGTGAAAGTGACCCCTTCATTCACCAGGCGGTCCATGTTCGGCGTTTCCATAAACGGAAAACCGAGAGCAGCGATTGTGTCGAAGCGTTGTTGATCGGTGATGATGAAAATGATATTGGGACGCTGGGACATACGCGGATTTCCAATGAAGTCTGTTGCTCCAGTTTATTTCACCGGGGCGTAGCCGTATTTTTCCAGAGCGAATTTCATGCGAGTGTTGACAACATCTGCCAGCGCAGGATCCGTTGGGAATTCGTTCTTTTTATACTCCTTGATTCCTGCGACATACTTTTCGATTTTAGGTTGTACTTCTGTAAAATCGGGCAGGGAGAGGTTTTCGTAAATCTTCTGCATATTGCCAAGGATATCTTTTTCCAG
>WFOZ01000227.1 GCA_015487825.1 Planctomycetaceae bacterium | reverse complement strand
GCAGTTTCTCGAAGGTCTTTCCGCAACATTCGGCATCCCGCTCGATGTCCCGTTTGTACGGCTTTCTGCGAAACAGCAATACTTTTTGTATTATGGTTCAGATGATGAATTTGAAATTCCGGGGCAACCAGGATTGAAGGCGAAGTATCGCGGACTGTATCCCTCGCTGCATGAGGCATCCCGTCTCTCTTATGATTACCGTCGAGCATTGTATGATCAACTGGGAGAACAGGATTGTTCGCAATGTCAGGGAAGTCGATTGCGTGCGGATGCGGCTCATGTGCAATTGAGCGGATTGACGATGCCTCAACTTTGCAGAATGCCTTTGCGAGATGCGCTCGGTTTTCTGGAAAAATTAAAGCCAACGAAAAAGCAAAAACAGATCGCGGGAGATCTTATTGAAGAGGCAACGCATCGACTTCGTTTTCTGGTCGATGTCGGTCTCGAATACTTAACGCTGGATCGCCCAATGCCAACGCTTTCGGGAGGTGAAAGTCAGCGAATTCGACTAGCGGGACAACTCGGTCGATCTTTAACAGGCGTACTTTATGTGCTTGATGAACCGACGATTGGTTTGCATCCTCGCGACAACAGCCGACTGATCGGCGCTCTCGAACAGTTGCGGAATCTCGGCAATACCATTGTGTTGATTGAACATGATCGTGAAGTGATCGAAGCAGCTGATCGCATTGTCGATTTCGGTCCGGCAGCCGGACGGCTCGGCGGGCATATCGTTTCGCAAGGGACGGTTAATCAGGTCAAGAAAGATAAAAAATCGCTGACCGGAAATTATTTGAGCGAACGCCTCGAAATCCCGGTGCCGCTGCGACGCGAACTTTCAGATCCCGGCTCAGAACCAATTCTACCGAAATCACAAAGGAAAAAGCACCACTACGACGATCCCAAGCCAGACTGGATACACTTAACCGGAGCAAGGCATCACAATTTACGCAATGTCAATCTAAGCATTCCGCGGGCTGCAATCACTTGCGTAACAGGCGTTTCCGGTTCAGGGAAAAGTTCGCTTATTATGGATACGCTTGCAGAAGCGGCTCGAAAAATTATTCACTATGTGACCACCAATCCCGGCCTCCACACAGATCTGACCGGCATCGAAGGCATTCGGAAAGTGGTCGTGATTGATCAACAACCAATTGGCAACACGCCCTCGTCCTGCCCTGCGACTTACATCGGCGTGTTCGATCAGATTCGCTCTTTGTTTGCCAAGCTGCCAGAAGCGAAAAAACAACGTTTTCATCAGGGGCAATTCAGCTTTAATGTTGAAGGAGGACGCTGCGAAGAATGTACAGGACTGGGGCAAAAATGTATTGAAATGCACTTTCTCCCCGATGTCTGGGTTGAATGCCCGGCTTGCAATGAGAAACGTTTCAATGAAAAAACATTGGGGATCTTGTACCGCGGACACAACATTTCTGACGTGCTGAATATGTCCGCTCGGCAGGCAAGCGAACTGTTTGCAGATATCCCTAAAATCTATACGCCTCTAAAAATTATGTGCGAGATTGGTTTGGATTACCTCAATTTAGGGCAATCTGCACCGACTCTTTCCGGCGGTGAATCGCAGCGAATTAAACTTGCTGCAGAACTATCGCGACCTAATTCGGGATGCACGCTTTATATTCTCGATGAACCGACGACCGGCTTGCATGTCGATGATATTTCCAAGTTGATGGTCGTCCTCAACGGGCTGGTTGAGATCGGAAACACAGTCGTCATTGTCGAACATAATCTGGATGTGATTAAAACTGCAGACTGGGTGGTTGATCTCGGACCAGATGCGGGTAACAAGGGCGGCTGGATTATCGCCCAGGGAACGCCGGAGCAAATTGTAGAGCAGGCTCAGGGATTGATTACGGAACCAAAGTTCATCGACCCGGCAAAAACAATCCCCTGGCGATCCTGGACTGGCGAATTGCTGGCACCAATCCTGAAAGGAAAAAAACAAGCCAAACGGAAAGAGTTGAATCTGAAAGAGATTAAAGCAGAAGCGAAAAAGGACAAGCAAGGCGCTTCTCCTCAGATTGGCAAGCAGATGCCCTGGCTCGAAGATGGAAAAAGTTGGCATCTTTTCCAAAAATCGCTCAAAGGAAAGAAAGCCAAATGGACGCCCCAAATGTTGGAGACTTTGACCAATATTTTGACAGATAAATTCGATCAGGAATTAAACTGGGATCATCCATCGTGCATAACGACACAGGAGGAAAAAATTCTTTACATGGAAGGGCTTGGCATCTACGAAGAGGATACCCGTTGCATCGCAACAATCGAAACTGGTCACTTCAGATTCCTGAAGATGGAAATAATTCTTCCTGTGATGCCTGATCAATTC
>WFOZ01000226.1 GCA_015487825.1 Planctomycetaceae bacterium | reverse complement strand
GTACCGTTTCCCCAAGCGGTATTCCAGAACAAACGCAGTCACTCCAAAAGAATTAAACCAGCTCGCAATCTCATGCCCTTCATGTGTCATCGCATGGCCGCCGTACCCACCACCCGGGCAGACAACAACGCCGCAACTGTTGGATGATCCCCGTGAAACAGGATAAACCGTAATCGTTGGTTTATCTTCGGGTAACTCTCCCACGGCTCCGGGGGCACCTTCCGGCCAAAGGAGAATCGTTTGAAGTGGAGCCAGCGGCTCTGCATGACACAGAGAAGGAGCCAGGAGAATCAGTAAAAGTAACAGGGAAGAAATAAATCGCAGAGATATTGCATGAAGCATAGGAGATTTGCTTTCTGAAAAATGAAACTTAAAAACAGCAGGGTACATCGTGCCGGATTCCTTTACGGTATGGTCAAACAGGCAGTGCTGTATTTTGCTGACATTGTCATTCTAACCTTTTTTACTGAAATGATAAGACTCTCACCAATTTTTGGGGATCATGCCGGTGGTTTGAATCTCTTTTCAAGCCAGGGCCGACTTCTGATTTTACGGTCTTGCTCTGGTTTCTTGACAACGCAGCCTCAACTTTGTGAAATCGAATCCTGTTTATGAAGTAAAAACCCCTTGTCCATCCTCTGGAAAGAACAGCAATGCGTCTATTTACTGTGGCAACATCTCTCATTCTCAGCACGGCCTGTTCATTGTTCGCGCAGGCAAAACCGATAGAAATCGGCGACCGGCGTGAACTGTTTGTTGAAGATACGTTGATCGACTCTCATCAGGGCGTGGAACTTCGACTGCACAAACCGAAGCCGCGTGGAGTTGTTATTGTGCATGATCAGCCGTGGGAAGGGAGTGGGTCCGGGTATCATTCGGTCTTTCAGGATGGCGACCTCTACCGCATGTATTACAAAGCCTGGCAGTTGGAAGTGACACAGGGAAAAGTCGATACCGGCAAACATCCTTTGTATTGCTGTTATGCAGAAAGCAAAGATGGGATTCACTGGAAAAAACCGAAACTCGGCCTGCACGATTTTCAGGGATCGAAAGATAACAACATCGCAATCACCAGTGGCACACTCGGGGATCTCCAAGTCGATGCGGGACACCCGGCTGTCTTCAAAGATGAAAACCCAAACGCACCAGCAGACGCAAAATATAAAGCGATCGTGAGGTCATCAGGGAAAAACGGACTCCTTGTTTTCAAATCCCCCGATGCAATTCACTGGTCTCCCCTGAGCAAAGAGCCGATCTTTTCTGGCCTGGGGGCATTCGATTCGCAGAACCTGGCGTTCTGGGATTCTCATATCAATAAATATCGTGCTTACTGGCGAATTTTCACTGCGGGAACCACCAACGATAAAACCTGGAAGCCGTCCGGCTATCGAGCCATCCGCACTGCAACTTCCGATGATCTGGTGTACTGGACCGATCAGTTCGATGTGCAATATACCGACTCTCCCGACGAGCACCTTTACACCAATCAGATCAAGCAGTATCACCGGGCACCGCATATTCTCATCGGTTTTCCAACACGGTATTTTGATCGTGGATGGTCAAAATCCATGGAGCAGCTTCCCGAAGCCAGGCACCGAAAACTCCGTGCAAGCACCTCCCAAAGATACGGCACCGCAATCACCGAAGGTCTTTTCATGGCCAGCAGAGATGGCCGCACCTTCAAACGCTGGAACGAAGCCTTTCTCCCCGCAGGGCATGGGTACCCCGACAACTGGAAATACGGCGACAATTACATCGCCTGGCACGTTGTCGAAACAAAATCGGCTGTTGCTGGTCAACCGAACGAGCTTTCGCTGTACGCCTCTGAAGATTACTGGACTGGCTCCAGCAGCAGGCTGCGACGATACACACTACGGCTCGACGGCTTCGTCTCGGCCCATGCGGGAGGTAAAACCGGTCAGTTAATAACCAAACCGCTGACATTTTCCGGCGACGAACTGTCCATCAACTTCAAAACCTCCGCAGCGGGCGGCATTCGTATTGAACTCCAGACAGAAAACGGAAAACCAATCCCCGGTCATTCCCTGGCAGATTGTCCGACAATCTTCGGCGACGACATCAACCGCACCATCGAATGGAAAACCGGCACAGATCTTTCCGCAATTTCAGGCAAACCAGTTCGCCTGTTAATTGAACTCAAAGACGCAGACCTCTATTCATTTCAGTTTCGCGGGAAGAAATAGCGATACCGGTGAGCAAGGCAGACGAGGGCAATGCAGTAGACTGGTGTGGTTCCCCTTTTGCATCACGAAGTCAATGAGGCAACCATGCAGTCAGCAATCGGTCAGCATTTTAAGACATTAAAAGCACAGCGTTTTGCTTTTGGGCTGGGGATAGCAGCAGTCGCTTTAGATTTTTTCTGCGTCATACAACGCATTGGTTACGATACTCGTCTCGCTTTATCTCTTACGCTGTTCGCAATATTCGTCTTTCTTACGGATGGTAATCTCAATTCAATCGGTCTTCGATTGACGCCAAAGCAGGGATGGAAACCGTGGGTTCGGATGTCGGTTGTAATTGGCCTGATCGTGTTACTTTGTATTGTTCTTGGCTTGGGAATCTGTTTCCTGGCAGGTTACGAAATCCCAAAACCTATGATTTCACCGATGCAATTGCTCCCAAGTTTCATTTTTATGTGCTTTGTTGCTCCGGTTATGGAAGAAACAATTTATCGTGTGATCGTATGCGTTTCGTTAGTCAGTGTACTGGGATACTGGAAAACAGTTGCAACCAGCGGTTTCCTCTTCGCAGTGCTACATGTGCTCTACGGCAATCCAAGTCCGGAAAATCTTGTTGGCGGATTCTTTATTGCGTGGGCGTATCTGAAGAGCGAAACAATCCTGATCCCCATCATGTTGCACAGCGTCGGTAATTCCTTTGCGATGATGAGTCAATTGGCAGCATGGTATCTCCTCGCAGGGTGACACTTGCGGGGATACTATAAGCGAAGTAGGGTGTGC
>WFOZ01000225.1 GCA_015487825.1 Planctomycetaceae bacterium | reverse complement strand
GTTGAGGTCCTCGGGAGGCTGGCAGCCGACGATGAAGACTCCGGCAAGCAGCAGGTTCAACAGGAGAGTTCGAATTGATTGATTTTCATATTTAATTGGCATGGAGGGATTCCTGTTAATTCTTTACTTCTACCAAATCTGTTTTTTGGGCTTGAGGAACGGGGTTCTCGTAGGGGAGTGCTTTGAGGAATTCGATCAGGTCTGATATTCCAGTTGGCGACAGGTGGCTTGTCTTGCCGTGCTGGTCATCGCGGTTATAAGTGGTTAATACTTCCTGCAGGTTATTGGCAAGACCGTGATGCAAGTAGGGAGCCGTTCGATACAGACCCAGTAATGTCGGGGTGTCGTAAGCCGGTTCCATCTTTTCGGTCTTATCCCACTTTGCAGTTCCGACATCGTGACGAATAATCTTTTTTGATTTCGGATTGGAATCTGTATAAAAGGGACCGCAGTGGCAGCTGGCACAGGCCGTTTGAGGAGAAAAGAAAATTGCTCGCCCTCGTTTAGCTGATTCGCTTAACCCTTTTTTTGAATGAGGACTGATCGAAAACTTATGTGTGTTTGAATAGGCGGCCATTGCATCGAGTGCTTCTGAAAGACCTTTGTTCGGCTTTCCCAGTGAAGGATTGATTTTTCCCCGTACCAGGCCGCGTCCCTGCATGAGTGGGCCGCGAATTGTGTGTTCAAAATCCTGAACTTCATCACGATCTGCTGACCAGTGAATGGGGTGTGTCCAGGCCATTCCTGCCAGCGATTGCGTATTTCTCAAACCTTCGGGGTTATGCCAGGTCTTTCCATCCGGCTGCCCATCGGGATGACAACTGGCACAGGAGATCCAAAGCCGACCTGACATTGGTTGTCTTGCAGAGTAGAATAGTTTTTTACCAAGGAGAACCTGCTCACTCAGCGGATTTTCCGTTACCGGGATAGTTGCAACAGCTTTGAGTGAGTCTGTAGCAAAAGCAACAATGTTAAAATCGAGCGCGTTGTAAACGTAAAATGTCTTTCCATCAGCAGCAACACGCACTGCGCGGGGATTATGCCCCATATAAAGCGTGGCTCGGGCCATCACTTCGCGATAGTTATCATCCAGGACATTGCAAACGTAGAGATCATCGGTTCCTGCGAATACAACCAGCAACGTTTTACCATCCGGCGAAATTGCTACTTCCCATGGATTGGATGTAACACGTGTTCCAATTAAGGAGTCGAGCGGGATTCGCGTTTTTCGCTTTCCTTTGCCTGCTTCGGTGTCGATAACCGTAAGCAGGGGGAAAATGGAACCAGCTCCATGGGCAACAGTAACCCGCGAACGGATATGTGGGAAATACGCTTTCGGCCTGGTTGGATGAAAAATGATTTGCCGGGAAAGATTGTCAGTTTTTCCGCCGGGCCATTGATCTATCGTTTTCCCTTTCTTCAGGTCAATCTTCCTTACAAGTCCCGTGTAGTATTCGGTTGTCAGCAGGAATTGATTATCAGCAGATATGGCAATCGCACGAATAAACTTGCCGACCGGTATTGTTCGCCTGATCGTTCCACTGGATGCATCGATTTCAAGTACTTGTCCGGGGTAGTCAAGCGTTACATACAGGCTGCTGCCATCACGGGAACTGACAATGCCGTACGGTTCATCGAATACGTAAATTCGATTAGATATTTTTCCGGTAAGAGCATCTAGCACAATAACCTGGTCATCTGCGTAAATAGCGACCGCAAGCTGATGTGAGTTTCCGACAAACGAAACACCCTCCGGATATTTCCCCACCGGAACTTCTCGCAACACGCGATGAGTTGCCAACTCGACAATCGTCACGGTACCGCTATCACGATTTGAACAGGCCAGAAGTTTTCCGTCCTGCGAAATATCAAGCAGGCTGTTGGAACTACCCGCGAAAACAGAGTGAGCAGATGTCATTACAATCATGCTCATCAAAAGTAATACAAACGAGACTGCCTGGAATATCCTCAAAGAGAAAAACATCTCAATTCCTTTTGTTGTGCAGCGACTTAAAACAAACCCCCTGACTTCTCGAAAGAAACAGGGGGCGGGTTTTTCAGTTTAACTTCGAAACTAAAATTAAGACAATGAAATTCAGACTTAATTCAGGATTTTAGAAGTGTCGGCAACAATCTGTTTGATTGAATCTTTGGAAAGTTTTGCACTATTGAATGCGTGGTTGACTTTAACCTTTCCTCGGACCCACATCATAACGGTGACATCGGCATTTTTTGCAATTTTGTAATTGGAAGGACCGGCTGTTCCGTCAAAGTTTGTCAACGGTGTTTTATCGAGATGTTTTGTCTGAGCCACTTTTTTCAAAGTCGTTTCAGAAGCATCAACATCATCGGTAATGTGAACAACAAAAGCAGCCATTTTGTTCGAACGGTTTGCGGCGACTTTCTTGTCTATTTGAGCAATCAGATCGGCAACTTCCGGGGTCATTTCGCGAGTGAAAATATTAACCACAGGGCGACCACCAAATTTGCAGCGGTAGCAAAGAGTTTTCCCGGCATTGGGACCGGTTATATCGTTGACGAAATACGGTGGGGCACTTTCACCAACCTGCAGGCCGGATTTTACAGAACTTTTAGGGGCAGCCGCGTAAGTGACCGCGCCCGCAAACAACAAAGCCATCAAAGCGACAGAGAAATTTTTCATTTCAGTTTCCTTATCTTCCAGTGAATTAATTTTACGAACGATTGCTAACGCAAACCAGTCGTGCCAGATTCGTTCCATCTACACGACGAAACGGAAAAGTAACAACGGGTAACAAATGCTACCCGGCTTCAAGCGGTTTTACAATTCATACCGGGAATTGTAAATATAATCTGAGAAATCATTTTCTCTTATTGTATTGAGACATTCAGTTTTTCTGCCAATTCACTTAACTGCCGCCAGGTTTCTTCCGGAATGGTCACCCCTTGTTCAATTCGAGAGGCGTAAGTCTTTTGTTCCATTTCTCCGGGGAAAAGAATTTCATCAACACCAGTTCTTTTTTTTGCCGATTTAATATGCTCCTCGTAAGGTCCGATCCAGCGATCGTATTCTTCTTTTCCCGTAATCTGTTCGATATCCAGAAGCTGTATCCAGACGCCGTTTGCACCTCGTGGTAAGTCACTGCGTCCTACTCCACTGCCCGAGAGTATTCCACAAAACAGATCAACCATTACCGAGAGTCCATATCCTTTGTGTGCCAGCGGACCTCCCAGTGGAAGAATGCAGCCATTGGGCTCGTTGTAATAATCGGCCGGTTCGGTACTCGGGTTCCCATTCCCATCTATCAACCATCCCTCCGGTACTTGCTTTCCTGATTGATGGGCTACTCTTAGTTTCCCTTCTGCGGTTGCGGATGTTGTCATATCAAGAACAATGGGGGCTTCCCCGTTTCCCGGGGCTGCCATTGAAATCGGATTGGTTCCCATGCGCCGCTGCATCGCTCCAAACGGTGCAACCTGTCCCGGACCAGGGGCGTTGACTGACATCAAAGCTGCATATCCAAGTTTTGCCGCCTGTTCTGTATACGAACCAAGCCTGCCGACATGATTGCAATTTCGTACAAATGCATTCGCACAGCCAGACTGTTTTGTTTTTTCATACAACTGATCCATCGCCCATTTTGCAGCAACCTGCCCGAAAGTAAAGTGAGCATCGACAACCAGAAAAGCTGGCCCTTCCCGGACAATTTCCGGTTGATTTCCCGGTACGATATGACCTTGTTCAATTAATTGGGCATATTGTACCAGACGCATCACACCATGACTGTCGTGGCCAACAAGATTGGCACAGGCAAGTTCCTCTGCTACTACTTTCGCTTCTTCTTCGCTGGCTCCTGCAGCAACGAGCAGTTTGTTGCCTAACTTAATTAACTCTGATGAATTCAATACGGGCATTTTTTTATTTCGTCGATACGAGAAGTGAGACAGGTTGCCAATTGTCAAACAGTATTGCAGTAACCTGCTTACTTCAAGTCTCTCCGATGGTTCCACATGGTTTATTTATCTCCTGAAGATACAAAAGCATGCGGCTGAGAATTGTAATATGGCTTACAAAGTGCAAAATAGCACCTAGGGCCGATTATTGCATCACAACATTTCTATAGAACCTTTCAGGTGTCACATTTCAGTGGATAGACCTTCAAAGTTAAATACCGATCCCTCTTTTTATCTTATCTGGGATAATTCAAACGATGAGCAACGATGTGAGCTTCATCCTGATCAGATTGTGAGTATCGGTCGCGCTCCTACAAACCGAATTGTGTTGCAGGATGATGTTTGCAGTCGGAACCATTGTGAAGTTTTCCATACCTCTGCGGGGTGGAATATTCGTGATCGCGATAGTAGAAACGGCACTTTTCTTAATGGCGAGCCAATTAAAACTGATATGGCTTTAATAGACCGTGATCTGATTCGGATTGGCAGTTCCTATCTTCTGTTCACGACAGATCCCGATTGCTCATTAGCCAGGTCAGAGCATTCTTACGATGGAGATACCGAGACTGAACTGAGATTGAATGATGGGAAATCTGAATTACCCAAAATTTTGCATCGTCAAAAACAGTCGACACTTGGTGAAGCAGATCAGTCGGAACAAACTGTCAGGCAACGAGCTGGCCTGGAACTTTCCCGTCTATATCAGATGGCGATGAAAATGGGGAATGTGCAGACGGCTCACGAATTAGCTGATATCGTCCTTGATGGTCTGGTTGGCATTACCGGGGCCGATATTGGTGCGGTATTAACTCGCCCTGCTTTTGACTCCGTCAAACAGGGAGCAGTCGCTTCAGAGCTTGTCAATTCTGCTTACCGAAGTATCGAGAACCAGGAGTATCGCCCGGTTTCCTCCTCGTTGACGGAACAGGTCTTTCAAAGTGCAGAAGCGATTCTTGCCAGTGACCTTGATCCGCGAGACGAGCTGACACAACGAGACAGCATTGACGAATTACAGGCTCAATCGTTGATTGTTGCACCGATTCATAATGAAGGACGCATTTATGGGCTGATTCATCTTTATTCTACGAATCCCGAAAACCCACTCGATGCAAATGATCTGGATTACACGCTCGCGGTTGCAGATCAGCTTGCAATTGCATTACAGAATCTTCGTCAGCGTCAGGAATTGGAAGATGGCTTGATAAAGGTGCAAAACGAAAACCTTCAGTTAAAACATCAGCTGGCTATCGAAACCGAACTGGTAGGAAAAAGTTCGGTGATGGAGGAACTGAAATCGAAAATCGGACTGGTTTCGCCGACCGATGCTATTGTTTTAATTCGAGGGGAAAGTGGGGCAGGGAAGGAAC
>WFOZ01000224.1 GCA_015487825.1 Planctomycetaceae bacterium | reverse complement strand
CTTCTGCAGGCGTGAAAGCAAGTTAGGGTCCAAGTCGCGAATTTCAACAATCATTTGGCCCTGTTCGACTCGAGCACCTTCCCGGATTCCTTTGGCCCATTTTGCTACACGGCCAGAGATCGGCGACTGGACAACCTGTTCGCGCAGCAGTGGGTTGAAAGCGACCACACGTCCTTTACCGGCGACGAATTGCTGCCATGGAGCTAAAGCCATGATGCAGATTATGATCATCAATGAGAGCGAAAGCCATTTGGCCAGGCGGCGAGCCCAACGCGACGATTTTGCCAGTCGCAATGATGGAAACAATTGTTCGAACTCAGCCTGGTGGCTGGTGTTTACGGAAGTTTTGTTGTTCCCGATCATTGGTCAGTCCTTTCGGAACTATTATCAATCAATTCAGGTGTCGTCTCGGCTAAATTAAAAATGTGGTCGCAGCAGTCCAGAAGCTGGCGCCGACCGCTGAAGAGAATGAGTGTCCAGGGATTGTCTTTACCGGAAAGAGTTGAGAGTAGTTTCATCGCCTCCTGGTCTGGTAAACCGTCCAGGAGAGTGTCGATTACCAGCAGCCGGGGACGGTCGGCGATTGCACGAGCCAGAGCCAGGCGGCGTTGTTGAGTTTCCGATAAGGGGGAACCCTCAGCGGTTAAAACCGTTTCCAGACCATCGTGTAATAAAAACACATTATCGAGCAATTCAACCTGTCTCATCGCTTCGTGGACAACGGTTGAATTAACTTCTTCCCGATCCATATGAACGTTTTCGGCAATCGTGCCATCAATGATCTCGACCGGTCCTACCAGTGATACGTGTCGTCGTAATATGTCCGGCCGTAAATTGTCGGTGTCGACTCCGTTCAGCTCAATATTCCCGGAAGTCGCTCGCCTGAGTCCGAAAAGTAGCTCAGCCAAAGCCGTTTTGCCACAGCCAGGCGGTCCGCAAATGCCCAGGCATGAACCAGGCTTCACAAGCAGGTTGATATTCTCAAGTACGTTATGCCCATTTTCAAAACTGTAACAGAGATCACGCAGGCGCAACTCAACACCACCACTTCCCGGAATTGACAGTAGACCATCCCGACGTTCCAGAGGGAGATCAAACAATGTCCCCAGTTTGTCGACTGAGGCCATCAGGTCGTAAAAGCCTTCCAGGTGCTTGCTCATCTTTGTCACAGAACCCAGGATTATTGCGACGATGAGTTCAGCAGCAACCAGTTGCCCCAACGATAATTGACCTTGAATAACAAGAAGTCCTCCCACACCAAACAGGACAGCGCTACCCACTGCATACAACCCAAGATTGAAGACAATTTGGCGAAACAGAATTCGGAAATGAGCCTGACGTGCTGTCAGATATTTTTTGGCGATACGGTCAGCATTTTCGATGGCAAATTCACTACCACCTTCAAGTTTAAGAGCATGCTTCGACCGAGCGATGTTTTCCAGCCAGGCTGCCATCGAGTATTTAATTTTCGATTCCTTAATACTGGTTGCGATGCCGCCTCGACCTAACACAAATACCACAAATAAAACCAATATTAACAAAAACAATTCCAGTCCCAGCAGCAGAGGGTGATACAATGCCAGTACAACCATACCGGAAAGCGTTACGATCACCAGGTCCAGGGCATCAATTAGAAGCGTTGCCACCATTTTCTGAACAGTCACTATGTCGAAGAACCGGTTCGTCAATTCCGGGGCGTACTGTCCATCCAGAGAATTCCGGCGTACACGTGGCAGCCGGTAAGCCAGGTCTCCGGCAATGCGAACAAACAATCGTCGTTGAATAAGTTCAACAACATACTTTTCTACAGCCTGGATGATGGCAGAAAAAGCGAGGAACGCAAACAAAATTACCGCCAGTACAATGATCGGTTGCATAGAGCGACCAAAGGCAACTGTAGAGACCAGAATTTCGATAGCTAAAGGTGTTGCTAAAGCCAACAGTCCAACGAACAGGGCGTACACCAGTACAATTCGAATGTCTGATTGTTCTGCCCTAAGGATCTTCCAGAGCCGCTTCAATGGCTTCATTGCCCGAGAGGGAACTTTCGAATCTCCCGATTGGCAGGTCACAGCCGGTTCGACAATCACCCAGGTCAGCAGTTCATCGCGAGGCGGACGTCCTAATAACGAGATAAGACGTGAACGAGAAACCCAACGTCCGCTGCGCCCTGTCTCGACCGTGATAATATGGTACATATTCCCACGTTGTTTGTGTATCAGGAGCCAAGGCATTTCCGGATCAGACAAGCGGATGGCCAGAGTTTTATCCCCGGTTGTTTCCAATGCCTGTTCCAAAGGAAATTCGATCACACGAACACGCAGGCCTACGCTGTCACCAGCTTCGATAAGCCATTTCCACCAACGATCTTGTTCAGACCCCGGCCAGCCTTGTTGTGCCTCCTGGATAGCACGTTTGGCAATCACACGATCAAATGCTACATCGCAATCTGCTGACATCCATTCCAGCAAATCTGCAAATATCTGGTTTCCAGTTGCTTGTAAATTCATTCTGATTGCGAACCTTCCGGGTTGACATCCAAAGCCATCGCGGCGCGATAGTCCGCCTGAGCCTGGAAATAGTCCAGCATCGCTTGCAGGACAGTTTTAGCAGCATCCGCAGTTGCTTTTTCCCGCAGATTTACCAGTAACAGATCGCTGTCTCCGAGCTCAAACTTTTGCCGCTCGGCTTGCTCCATCGTGCGGGCAAATTCAAGGCTTTCACGAGCTCTGAGGATGCGTTCGTAAGCAGCCAGCATGGCTGCGTAAACTCCCTGGACATCCGTGGCAATTTTGTCCTGAGTGAAGCTGATTTTAACCGACAACTGAGCCAGCTTGCCTTCAATAGCCTGGATTTTACCTAGTGCTTTGCGACGTTGCAAGGGAACACTAAGCTGCAAGGAGGCTTCTAATTCGAATGGTGTCTTATCTCCCAGAGAAGATGCCGCTGCACCTGTGTCTTTTGATGCAAAAAGCATGGCATTTACTTCTGGCAAATATAAATTCCGTGCCTGAGTCAAATCGACGTCAAGTTGCTTCCTCAATAATTCCAACGAGGCCAATTCGGGACGATTAGTCATTGCAATCTGAATGTCTTTTTCCACCTGGTCAGGATCGATCGAAGTTGCTTCCGGAAAACTCGCTGGAAGTTGATCTTCAGATGGAATGATCGGTTGCCCATCAGGAGTTCTCAGAAACAGTGACAGTTTAATAGCAGCTTGTTGTAATTTTTGCCGGGCATCGATGAGTGATGCTTGCCTGGAAACGATCAGACGTTGATTATCTGTTAATGCAATTGGTGCCAGATCACCCTCATCAACCCGTTTTGATAAACCATCGTTACGCTGCTGGGCAATTTCCAGCAACGACTCGGCAATTTGGTAGTTTCGACCGGCTGCAACCCACTTCCAGTAGGCATAGGAAGACTCCCAGACAAACTCAACCAGTTGTGACTGAATATTCGGCTGCACTGCTTCACGTCCGTAGGTTGCCCGGTATAACGCAGCTCGACGTGCATCGATCTGACGGTTTTGTGACAGCGGAATGGCAATTCCCACACTGAATTCTCCACCATCATCCGTTTGTCGCTCTTTGAACCACGGCTGAAAATTCCCGCGACCGACTTTGTAACCACCGAAAAGTTCACCACCGGAAAATAGAGGCTGGCTTACTCCCGCACCGAATCGATTTGTTTTATAAAACCCGAGTGGCCCGCTTGTTCCCCCTCCTTTGAGTTTGAGGTCGAACTCGCCATTTGTGGAAAGAAGGTCTCCATCTGCCACTGTTTGCGAGAGAAACGCAACAGTCAATAATGGATAGGATGTATAGACAGAATCGATGACATCCTCAAGCCGAAGCGCCATTGATAACTGCGGAGTTGGTGCCTGTTCTCCCACTTCGGCAGGAAGAGGTAGTTCAACCAATAGCTGTTTTTCGTCGGTTGGTACTTGTAAAACAGCTGGCTGAGATCTGACAGCTGTAGGATTACTGGAACTAAGGACCATTTCAGGAAATGGATCTGCTCCTGCAGAAGCATTGATTACGGTATCTGAATCAGCGGAGTGAGGTTCTTCAGAAAATGACGTGGCACTTACTGGCACGACAACCGCACTGTTCTGAATCTCTTCCTGTAAGATGAAAACAGGCGATTTCGGACGGGAGTCAGGCAAAGAATCTCTATCGATCTCATGATCAGGATGCAAATGATACTGCACGGCAACAGGATGCTCCGAGGAGACTGAACAGCCAACCAAAAGCGCACTTAAGAGCAGTATTTCCAAAAGACAAACGATCCGCACTACCAGCTCCCTCTGCGAGTTGTGAATCGCTAGTTGGACTGACCCATCCATTGATTTCTAAAGCCGGTCTGAGAATAAACCCTAATATTATGCATTAACCTCCTCTCAATCGTTAATATCGGCATATTCTATCCAATCACGTGAGGAAATTATGACCGTTTAACAGGGGAGCAAACTGAATTACGAACCGACAATTTCATTGTTCTATTGTAACTATTCAGTGATGGGTGGATGGAGACAAATTGTCGGAAGTAGTGTGAGCAATTGACAATACGGCTGGTGACAATTTG
>WFOZ01000223.1 GCA_015487825.1 Planctomycetaceae bacterium | reverse complement strand
TCGCATTATAGCTTATAAAGTCTTTTCGTCCAACTCATTTATATCCTGCCAGGATGTCAATTTCCAGATTGGTTTTACTGGGTCGTGTCAAATATTAAACGAAGTGACAAAAAATACCAGTAGAAACGGGCAAACATTTCTGATTTTCCCGGCAACGCTTTTTCAATTATTTTCTAACAGATGAAACCAACCTGTGAGTTGTAAGGTATGTACTGATAGGCATGATTCTGAGGAAATGCAAATTCCCTGAAGAGAACCTCTAATTATTCAATAAATCCTGTTGAATCGAGAGTGGATAATTTTGTCTGCCTGCCTGCAAGCAGAGCATGTTCAAGCAAAACAGACTCCGAATGTCTGTGCTCCTTTTGAATTCATAGAAGTTCCCTGAAATAATCATTCACCAATCGACTGGCTTTACCTGTTATGTATTCCTCAGATCAAAGTACAAAGCTTGCATCGCGAAATATTCGCTTGTTTCCCGTTTTATTGAGAATGACATTACTTACAGTATTGTGTGGGGCATCGTTCACCCAGGTTTCCTGTCAGGGAGAGCCTCCGGAAAATGTTCAACCACCCAAAGGGGCGCCTGTTGTTGCAACGACGAAGGTTGATGGCAAGTTATACGAAATTATTCATGGGGTTGCCTACCAGGTCGATCCGAATTCCGGCAAACATAAATTTGCCAAACGATTGTACGATCCCGACTTTTACGAAAAGAATTACCAGACGATTGACGGAACAATTTATCACGTCGGCTCTGGGGGCGGAAAGAAGTATGCTGTACGAACCTCGTTGAGCGATGGATTTGAGAATGCCAAAACGTTACACGATCTCATTGGCATTCAAAAGGAATGGACCTCAATCACACTACAAGGGCCGGGGGCGCCTACGGTATCCGACTACGTTAAGTTGAGAAAACGAATACTCGACAGACAAAGCGACTTCCTCGATAACCGCATCGAACCTTCCAGCGAGCGGGCGCACAGCGGCAAGCAATCTTTGCGGCTTTACGCGGTGCCAGCTTCATGGAAAATGTCGTTGACCAAAGCATCGCTCGATACCGAACTGCTTCACTTTGTCAAAGGAGATCACTTCTGGTTTTCCGGCTGGTTTTATCTGGAAAAGGGACGGCCCACGACCATTATGGATCTGGAATGTTCGTTTGTCGAACAAGGCCCCGGAATGCGGATCCTTTTCACAGAGCAAATGCGCCCCTACCTGGAATTAAAATGGCTGGATAAACCAACTTTCAGGCCGCCGAAGAATATGGATGTTACCTTTGCCCGCAATCGGTGGGTGCATGTCAAAGTCCATCTGTTTCTCTCTGAAAAAGAGGACGGAGTTGCTGAACTTTGGCTCGACGATAAGAAAGTGATCGATGGAAAAGGGCAAACGCTCCCCTTTGATGGTGTCGTTTACGACCGCCTGGAAGTCGGCATCTCTGCGAATCCCAAAAAAACCACAACCATCCTGTTTGTGGATGATGTAACTGTTTCCCTAACCCCGCCGGAGTGAATCTCTAATGAAAATTTATGTCGTGTCAATGATTGCCTGTACCTGTTTCATTCTAACCGGTTGCTCTTCCGAGACACCTGAAACAACCGAAAGTAGCGGTACAAAAGAACCATTAACGGTAAAACCAACCGTTTCAAAACCATCGAATCCCGAGCGTTCATTTCAGTTAGGTATCGTCCCCATGCCTCAAGGCTGGTCAGGGGAAGAGATTGCTTCCGCGTATCAACTATCAAGCCAGGCAGGCGAAGTCATTTCTTTAACACAAAAAATTGGCTGGGGGTCTGATAAATATCTCAAGCAGTATCAAAACGATGTAACACTCGCCAGGAAGCAGGGATTGGAAATATTCATCTCGGTTGATGTTCTTGAAGATGATCGAAAAGAAATTGCAAACTTGCCAAAGGGGTTAAAAGGTAAAGGCTTTGCGGATAAAACTCTTCGCCAGCTCTACATCGATGAAGTTACTGAAATTGCAAAAAAATATCGCCCTGAAAATATCGCTCTTGCAGTCGAAATTAATGGGTACTACATCTCTCACCCGGAAGATTTTCCTCATTTCGTATCTCTGTATAAAGAAGCTTTTCATTCCATCAAAGCAGTCTCACCTAAAACCAAAGTTGCCGTTTCGTTTCTGTATGAAACGATGGTTGCTGAGACTCAGTGGGACCTACTGAGTATGTTTGGCGAGCAGCTCGAACTACTTTGCCTAACAACGTATCCGGAATTTCTCTACGGCGATTCTCCCCAAGATATACCAGAGGCTCACTATGCTATTCTCAAAAACATTGAAGGGTTGCCGATAGCTTTTATGGAAATCGGTTGGAGCGGCAAGAACAACGAAAAAGGTGAGCAGCAACAGGCCGAATTCATCACACGCTTCTTCGAGTTAACGGAAGATACCAATTTATCACTTGCCATTTGGACTCTGTTGCATGACTGGAAGGGAGGCGGAGTCTTCGAAACGATGGGGCTGATCGATTCTCAAGGAAGAAAAAAACCTGCCTGGGAAACTTTCAAGTCGATGTAGCTAAGCATCGATCAAACAATAACTGTCGTCTCTTTGGATGGCCCAGACGCATCGCGTCTGGGTGACGCAGTCACAAGAAGCCTTAT
>WFOZ01000222.1 GCA_015487825.1 Planctomycetaceae bacterium | reverse complement strand
CACGTCAGTGGATTGATCAGCGGTTATACCATTGCGATAATTCGCCCGATGTTGCGAAAAATTGTTCGGTAATTATTGTGTAGAAGACGCTCTCTGCACTGCTAACGGTTAATTTCTTCTCAAAGAAATGCTGCGAAAACCGGCAGGATATTTTTCGTGCCCGTGCTCGTGAACGAAAAAGGAAATAGAACCAGACGTAGGGGGCCGTGATTCAACAGGCCAAATATTACTGAATAAAAGGGGTATCAACCTTGGGTTTAACTGGTCCTATTGAAGCTCCGCGAAAATAATACCGGTATCAGGAATTCCGGGTTGTTTGTACCAGCTTTTGAAAAATTCCTTTTCGGTTCCCAGGTAAATACCCCGTTTCATATTCATCCAGGTCAATTGGTCGCCAACTGCATAATAGAGATACGTTTTTCCGTTCCACTGAACCAGATCGGGATCAGATGCGTTGATCCCTTCATCATTTTCTTTTGCACTGAGAACCGGATTCGCACTGCTCAGCTCCCATGATTTCAAATCTTTTGAACGGGTGATATAAGTTTCAAAAACGTGTCTGGGATGTCGTCTTTCCAGATAGAGAACGTAGTAGTAACCATCGACATATCGAATACAGGGACAGGCGGTGTAGCGGTTTGTACCAAAACCGGCGTTGGGAAGTTTGTTCCAGTTTTTGAGATCTTTTGAAACTGCAAATTTGGTCGTGAATGCGGGCCAGGCAGAATCGTTGGATTCATAGGCCATCACAAAGCCCTCGGGTCCTGCACAGACGGAACTGTTGAAGAGGTGCTCGTTTTTCTGCTCGATTACTTTTTCCTGTTTCCAGTTTTTGAGGTCTGAAGATTGAAACATCGTCACGTCATTCCAGTTGCCATTTTCAAACCGTGATGCAAAAGCATAAAAAATCCCATCCTGAACCAGAGCGCAGGCAAGGCCGTATCCTTCTGCAAAGCGAGCCAGTTCCTTTCCGGTTTCTGCATCCTTGATCAACAGATAATAATCTTTACGCTCGCCGCCCGAGCCGGGGCGAATACATTCCATGTGGCAAAGTTTCTCTTTCCAGATAACGGGAGTGATTTCACAAAGATCCTTCTTAACGATTTCCGTCGATTCGAGCGCCACTCCACGGCGAATTACTTTGGGGGGAAGGATTGACTGAAACAGATCGACTGGCCATTGATCAAGGCGATGAAAACCTTTAGGAACTGTCTGCTGAAACTGGACATACGCCTGGACGTTTCCCCGGGTAGTGTAGGTAATATCCTTTGCGGTTTCCTTGTTCACCCGAACCCCGAAAATTTTGTATCCCATAACGGTTGTATCTTCAAGATCCACATGAAGGAGCTTGCCTTGCTCTACGCTTTGGATTGCACCATCAATGGGGGTTCCATGCGGTTGTGAAAAGTTAAGTGCCACCAGTTTGCATTGAATCAGTTTGATTCTCATAAAAGTTTTGAACCCGAAATTTCCTGCCTTGAGCGCACATTGTGGACTGGTCATCGTGCATTGTTCAAAAACCACGTCCGGCAGCTTGGGCATCGATTGATTTTCCACCCGAACATAAGCACCGGCGGTATCTCCCCACCAGTCGAGAGCCCAGAGATGGCAACGACGAAAGGTGATCGGCTCATCATGACGAGACAGACAGTTCGCCACCCCGCCCCCAAAAGCACGGCCTATGCTGACACAATCTTCCACAACAACAGTAAACGGCTTCGTTTGATTGGTCAGATCCCAAAAGAGGCCGGCGTCTGCACCGGTTGCATACAGATATTTCAATTTCCAGCGATCCCAGACAATCGCAGAAAACGTTTCGTCCTTATGTTTTGGCGACCACCCTTTCTGAGTGGCTCGGATGGTGCTGTGCCAGTCGTAACTTTTGAATCCTTTTTTCGGATCGCCCGAATCAATCACCACATTCCCTTTGGTTCCAGATCCGAGCGAACCATCAAAATCTCCAATCAACTCGTTATAAGATCCCTTTGCACCTTTGAATGATGGGGAAAGCATTGCTTCCATGTAGGTGTCGGGCCGAATGATAATCCGGTGTCCCCCCTTTTCATCCGGAACAGAATCGAGCGCAGCCTGGATCGTGGTATACGCTTTAGCCCAGGTGGAACCATCCGAGTTATCACCAAGTTTAGAAACATGAATCGTAGCCGGTTTTCTTGCCCCGACTTTGTTTTCCTTCGCTTGCACCTTGGCGGAAACGGGCTTTGGCTTCCCTTTGATCTGAAGAACCACGACGATTGCAGAATCTTTCGACGGTTTTTCTCCCAGAGTGACAATCGTTTTGCCTTCGTGTCGTTTGAAAGCCAGTGCGGCTCGTTTTTCATCAGCCAGCAGCCAGGCACCCTGCACAACATTTTTCAGCGGAGGAACAATCAACTGCCCATCTTCAGGCCACTGGAAAACGTGCAGATACAGCAACGTCACCCCGTTATGCAGCTTCCCGGTTGTGCAGCGACCCCAGTCAATCTGGTGAGAAAAGGGGCTTGCTGTCGTTGCATAGATTGCGTTGCCGTTTTTCGAAAGCCAGCGACCGATCTGGCGTAACTGCTCCGGACAAGGCGAAGGGATCGTGCCATCAGCCGTCGGACCAATGTTCAACAAATAATTGCCCCCCTTGCTGGCACAATCAATCAACTGGTGCAGCAATACATCGGTCGATTTCCAGGCGGTATCCTGACGTTTATAGCCCCACGTATCGTTGATCGTCATGCACGTTTCCCAATCAACCCCGGGCAGGCCAGCGGGCGGAATCTGCTGCTCTGGTGTGCCAAAATCGCCGGCATAATCTCCCTTGCGAGTCAGCCCTTCCATGCCGACCCGGCCTTTATCCACCCGATTGTTAATCAGAAGAGAAGGTTTCAGTTGACGCAAATAAGCATACAAATCTTTGCCATGTTTGTTCGTCCAACTTTTGTCCCATTCGCCATCAAACCACAAAATATCGATGTTCGGCGCGATCTCAAGAAGTTCCTTGAGCTGGATTTTCATGAAGCTGATGTACTTGTCAAAATCGGGCTTGTGAGAACGTTTGTCCCAGGCAAATCGTGGGGTGTAATCGGGGTGGTGCCAGTCAAGAATGGAGTAATAAACGCCGAATCGCATTCCGCGACGCTTGCACGCTTCTGCCAGTTCTTTCACAAGATCCCCATCGTAAGGCGTGGAGCCGATGTCGTAATCTGACGATTTCGAATTCCACAAACAGAAACCTTCATGGTGCTTACTCACCAGAACAATATATTTCATCCCTGCATCCTGGGCGAGTTTCACGTATTGGTCCGCATCAAACTTCGATGCAGTAAATTTCTCTCGAAGTTTCATGTATTCTTGGAGCGGAGTTTTCGCATCCCGCATTGTCCAAGAACTCAACCCGGTCACCGGTTTTCCATCCCACTCGCCCCCCGCAGCGCTGTAAAGCCCCCAGTGAATAAACATGCCAAAGCGAGCATCACGCCACCAACCAATCCGCTCGTCAAACTTCTCGGTCGATTCGGCCTGGGGCTTGCCATCTGCCGCGACAACCGATAAAGGAAATAGCAGTGCAACAATGAGAAGGCCCAAAAATAGAAAGATGGAATGGATGATATAACGCATGACGGCTTCTCTTTCTGAAGGTTATTTCTGAATGAATAATGCTGATATTTTCTTATTATCAGCAGGCTTCGCGTAATCAATAAAGGGAACCTCTAATCATTGTAACGATTCAGCCGTAGGGTCCGCTATTGCGGACCATCGCATAGAATGGAGGCATCGAATCCTCGGCGTGGTCCGCGGGTAGCGGATCCTACGCAACTGATGTTTGCATATTATCAGCAGGCTTCACGTAATCAATAAAACGTCACTTCTTTTTGGCGTTATCGTTCGGTGGGAAAAATCCGGTCAACAATTCTTTCAGCGTGCCTGCATAAACCGCCTCGGCTAGAAATTCGTGGCCCCTTTGATCGCCCCAGGAATAATTGATAATGACTTTGCCATTGTGTTCGCAGAAATCGACATCTGAATTGTTGAGGTTCAGAGCGTTGGCGATTTCCTTCCGTTGTGGTTCCGTGAGGCGAACATTGGCGATACGTTTATCAGTTTCGTCAAAATGCATAATGGGATCCAGCGGGCTTGATTCCCAGTGTATCAAATCTTTGGAACGTACAATCGCCGGGTTGTATCGGCGGTTACCCATCGACTTCAAATAGACAACGTAAAACATACCATCGATATAGCGAATTGTCGGGCATGCTGAGTAACGTTTTTTAGTGAATACAGCCGGCTCGTCGAGCAACTTCCAGTTCAATAAATCTTTCGATTCCGCAAACCGGTTGGTGAAGCCAGCCCCGACAACTTCTGGAGGTCCGCCAACTTCAAAAGCGAGCACATACCTTTGGTCCGCTTTGCACAAACTGGTATTATAGAGTTTCCAGCCCGGCAGATTCAGGATTTGTTTCGATTGCCATGTTTTCAAATCTTGAGACCAGAAAAGGTCAATCGATTCCGTTCCCCAGCCCGGCGTGCCTAGCACATACATCGTTTCCCCATCGACCAGAGCGCTGCCCAAGTCATGCCCCTCGGCAAATGCAGCAGTCACCTGACCTGTCGTTGTATCAACAAAACGAAAGTACGGTTTGCCGGTCTTGTTGCTTTTGTATCTGGTTCTTACAGATTCAAAACGGTACAACCGATTGCGAAAAACAATCGGCTGGGTTTCAACCAGATCCAGATCAACCGTGCCAAGTTTCTTAATAAGCGGCCTGCTCACCTTCTCGACAGGTGCCGTCTTCTTTGCCGTGGTACGATTTTTTGTCGATGCAACCGGCGGTTTTCCATCTGCCGCAACAAGAGACAACGGGAGCAACAGTGCAGCAATCAAAAATCTCAAAGAGGGAACAACCAAACTAAAATTGACGGCATAACGCATGATGATTTTTCTTTCTGAATCTGAATTCTGAATATCCGGCAGTCCCCTCGTTTTGATCAATTCTCTTCTGCAATCGTGAACATCACTTTGGCTACCCCCCGGGCAGTATTTTCGAGATGCTCATTCATCTTATTGCGGACCAACTCAGCGTCTTCGGCCAGAAAAGCTTCGATAATATTTATGTGGTCGGAAACAGCCTGTAATTGAACATTGTAAAGATTGCCCGCCACGCGGCGGATTGCTCCCATGACAACGTTATACCGTTCAATTTCGTGAGACAGTCGCTTGTTGGAACTATGCTTTTGAATCAGTTCGTGAAATTCGAGATCGGCAGCTATTGCATGATCAGACCACGCCTGATCGGTTTCAACAGATTGTGAAAGAGTGAGCATCTGCTGGTGGAGCTTCTGTAATTGCTCAGCGGGTATTCGCCCACAAGCATCAAAAGCGGCTTCGGTTTCGAGAATGCGGCGGATCTGAAAAATGTCTCGAAGTTCCGTCGGCCCAAATTCCCGGCAAACCGCGCCCCGGTTAGGTAGCAGTTCTACAAAACCCAAAGTCGCCAACTCAATCAGAGCTTCGCGCACCGGCGTCGCACTGACACCAAGCTGCACGGCAAGACGCTGAATTACAAAACGATCACCAGTTTTGACACTGCCATCCAGAATCGCAACGAGCAGACTTTCGGTAACAGTATCGCGCAGTGAGATGCTCCGCGTCAGTGGCGAAATACTCTTCTGGCCGGTTGACATCTTTGAAATGTTCGACATAATCGTATATCATATATAATATATAATTATGATTCAAGTTTGGAGTGACTATTCAGCGGC
>WFOZ01000221.1 GCA_015487825.1 Planctomycetaceae bacterium | reverse complement strand
CTCTGGGCCCTCTGTGGCTATCAAAAATCCTGCCATTTTTGCGCAGCATTTCAATGATAAGAGCCTAACCACAAAGAAACTTTTGAAGTTTGCGCAAGCCGCAAAGAAATCAACCAATAGCAGTACAATTGGCATTTCAATGTTGCGAGTTCGGGTGGTGTATCGTTAGGGAGTACTGTAGCACTTCAGTATTCCGATGGTATAGTTCGAGCTTGCATGAAACCAAGTGGTGCAGACAAAAACATGTCTATGTTTGACTAATTCGAACAAGCCAGACCCGAACAGGGATTTGAAACACGAATAGACACTAACTGGACAGCGTCAGGTTCCATCTGAGCATTAATGTAACTCGTGATATACCTTGAGGTTACTTCCTCGCTCCCAAGTAGGATGGCGTGCTTGCACCCATCAAATTCGGTTTCCACTATTATAAATCTAATGCCGTATCAGTCCCATGCTGGTGTATCAATGGCACAATGATAACAGATTTACTCTCTATTTTTCATTGAACGCAACTCGGCACGCGAAGATGGTGTGCAAGCACGCCATCCTACCACAAACTGAAAAAGCGAAGGTGTGATGGAACGAGTTGAACCTGTCGCTGTCCAGTTAAGTACTAAACTTTATTCCACACGCGAATTGATTGTTCGATCCTTGCCGAATTTGGAACGACTGCATTTATCAGAATTGTTGTTGCCACAGTTGCTGTGGTTGCCATTGGCTCAGTTTTATTTTTCCTTCTTTTGAAACCTGAATGCGGATCGCACCTTCGCTGGTAAAATAGATTTTTCGCTTCGGTCCGTATACATTTTCAAGACGAGTTCGTGAATTACTGTCGTTTGTGGAGACGATTATATTTTTCGCATTTACCCACTCGGCAAATTCCGGTCGATTTTCGTGCTTGCCGCCATGATGTGGTGCGAGCAGAATATCGTAACCGGGCGATGATAGCTGCATCAATCGGGTTTGGCCTTCATCTTCCAAATCACCAGGGAACAACATTCTTTTGCCGCGATATTCAATTTCAACCACTATCGAATCTGCGTTGTCATTCCCTGTTTTTTCCAGGGGGGAACTCGGGCATTGTTTGATGCGGACCGCCATTTCAGAATCAAGTTCAATGAGATCATCTTTGCGGACGGTGCGCAATTTTATATTCCGCTTAAATGCCTTGGAAACAATCGCAAGCATAGCCGGATGCTGTGGATTCAAACCGACCGGGTTCAACAGAATTTCCCGAATCGGTATCTGCTCAATCAAAAAAGGGATTGCGTTAAGGTGATCCAGGTCGGTATGCGAAAGCAGAATCGCATCAAGCCGATCTGCTCCCATATCCGCCAGGTTAGCTTGCACAACCGAAGCAGCAAACTGCCCATTTTCCATCGAGCCGGCATCTATCAGAATCGTTTTACCATTCGGGCATTTCACCACGCACGCGTTTCCGTGTCCAACGCCTAACGCTCTACATTCCAATTGCTGCGAAGCTCCCTTCCAACCATAACGACGATTGATGATTTCTGCCCCATCCAGCCCTGCGACAACACTTATCAGCCAACCGGCAATCAACCACGATTTATATCTGTGGGAACTTCTTGAAGAATAAATGAATGCAAACACCAACAAAGCGTATAAGCCAACAAGAAACCACTCATCAGGTCGACTGGTACTCCACTGCAGAAAGTTTTCGCCAGAGAATAAATCTGCGATTCCATTAAGCATTTTCAGAAAAAATTCAGCAGGAATTGCTATCCAGCCTGCAAGCGTGGAGGAAATCATCCCTGCTAATCCGAGCAGAAGAAGCAATGTCAGACTAATTGCCAAAATCGGCAAAGAGATTATCGTCGCGGGAATGCCTGTGAGCGTAACACGATCAAAAGAGTTTGCCAGAAGTGGTATTGCCAGAACCGTAATCGCCAGCGAAATAACGAGCGACTGCAAAAAGTATTTCTTTACATACCGAAATAAATACCTGGAAGTCGAAACGAACGAAACCGAATCCTCCTGTGAATCAAAAACATCCGCAACTTCGGAAAACAAACCGGGCAACAATTGCCAAAGCCCAAATATACCCAGCATCGCCAGGAAAGAAAGTTGCGTCCCTCGATCAAACAACCAGGCAGGGTTGACGATTAAAATCAACCAGGCCGCCAAGCTTAAACTTTGTAGAAAACCAACTTTTCGCTGTATTGCCCAGCCTGCAATGAAAACTATCCCGATGAGCCAGGCACGCAGTACAGGCGGTCGCAATTCCGCCAGGATCAGGCAGAACGTGATGCCCGTCAATAAGGAAAAAAGGAGAGACCGCTGAGAAAAATTAAACAGGCGAGCGAGAATCAGACAGAGCCAGCCAATCAAGCCGACATGCAATCCGGAGATGGAAAGCAGATGCATCAGACCACTGCGTCTAAATGAAAAAGTCACTTCATCCTCAAGAGAATGTCTTTCCCCCAGTAGTAATGCTTGAGCAATTCCTGCTGAATTATCTGCTAAATAACGAGCATAAATCATGCGAATAGCTCGGCG
>WFOZ01000220.1 GCA_015487825.1 Planctomycetaceae bacterium | reverse complement strand
GTTCGTATGTACGGAGCCGATTTCAATCCGCATTATTACGAATTGATCGATCAACATGCAGATCACTACCACTGGGATCATTCGGTAAAATGGACCGAAAGCAGAACGGCAACCGGCAAGCATGGCGAACTGGGCGGCGGGCATTCGCATTGCGGGTTGATGATTTATCAGGGAGACAACTGGCCGCCCCAATATCGCGACAACATGTTTATGTGCAACACGCACGGTCGGCGAGTGAATCAGGATATCCCCGAACGGCAGAAAAGTGGTTACGTCATCAAACATGGCAAAGATATTCTATTCGCCAATCAGCAATGGTTCCGCGGAGTGAATCTGATTTACGGACCGGATGGCGGCGTCTATTTAAGTGACTGGACCGACTTGGGCGAGTGCCACGATCACGATGGCGTGCATCGAACTTCAGGACGCATCTACAAAATTACTTACGGAAAACCAAAGCCATATTCCGGCGAAGACTTATCAACAAAAAGCCTTGATGAGCTTGTCAAATTGCAGCTTCATAAAAATGACTGGTACGTTCGCCATGCTCGCAGGATACTGGTGGATCGAAAAGTTGCAGGCGAGGACCTTTCCAGTGCGATTGATTCACTGAAGAAAATAGCGGCGAGCCATGCGGATATCACCCGGCAACTGCGAGGCATCTGGGCACTTTATGCCCTCGGGGAGTTTTCGCAGGCGGACCAAATGAGGTTATTAACCAATAACAACGAACACCTGCGAGTCTGGGGCGTTCGGCTACTCAGTAATGAAGAATCCATTTCCGCTGGGGTAGCCGGAAAGCTAATCGCATTGGCAAAAGATGAGAAGTCAGCGTTTGTGCGACTGTACCTTGCCTCGGCGTTGTTCAAAATGGCTGGAGATAAACGTTTTGAACTGGCGAACGTTTTATGCTCTCATCAGGAAGATGCGAGTGATCATAACTTACCGTTACTTATCTGGTATGGCATCGAACCGGCTGTTGTCAGTCATCCGCAATTGGCGCTGAAACTGATGCAGAGTTCAAAGATCCCGCTCATCAGAAAATTCCTGGCTCGTCGGTTGATGCACGAGAACAAGCAGGAAAGCCCCATCACAATACAACTGGCAAAGGCACTCATTCAGTCTGATGTCAATAATGCTTTTCGCCTTGATCTTCTTGAGGGAATGACCGCTGCAGCCAGAGGCTGGCGAAAGACACCTGCCCCTGAGAACTGGAAAAACGTCAGCAATAAATTAATGGATTCTTCCAACAAGCAGATTCAGGAATTAACGCGCGAACTCTCCGTTGTTTTTGGCGACGGACGCGCGATGGATGATTTGCGAGAGTTAATCACCAATGCAGAAGCGACGCCGATCGAAAGAAGAAATGCGTTAGAGATTCTGATCTCCAGTCAGCCGAAGGGTTTGCTGGAACTGCTCAAGAAAAGTGTCGGCGACAAAATTCTGGAAGATGTCGCAGTGCGCGGGCTGGCAGGATTTGATGATCCACAAATTCCGCGAATATTGCTCAGTCGATTTTATCGCTTCCGCAAAGAAACCAAGGTTGCGGCGTTGGATACATTCTGTTCTCGCAAAGAATTCGCCAAGTCTTTGTTGGAGCAACTCAAACGCAAAAACAGCAACCTGGTCGATGCGTCTCTCTCTGCTTCGCAGGCAAGACAGATCGCGAGCTTCAACGATGCTGCTCTCAATAAATTATTAGCAGAAGTCTGGGGAACGCTCGGCACCACGGATGCCGAAAAGCAAAAACAGATTGCGAACCTCAAAGAAAAAATGACGCCAGCCGTTCTGTCCAAAGCGAATCTTTCGCAGGGCAGGGCACTGTATGAGAAGTCTTGCGCAAACTGTCATCGTCTGTTCGATTCCGGCAAGAACATCGGCCCCAACCTGACCGGCTCCAACCGTGACAGTATCGATTATCTGCTCGTCAACATTATCTCGCCTTCCTCGGTGGTGCCGAATCAATACAAGATTTCGACCATTCTGCTGGAAAGCGGGCAGGTGCTCAATGGTGTCATCATCACCCAAACGGATAAATCGGTGACAGTTCAAACAGAAAAAGAATTGTTGAATCTGGACGCAGACAGCATCGAGTTAATCAAGCCTTCCGCGTTCTCATTAATGCCCAACGGGTTGATCGAAAAATTCAGCGAGCAGCAAATCCGCGACCTGTTCGGTTACCTGCAATCGAAACAGCAGGTTGCCTTGCCGTAATGGTAGTTGCTAAAATTGTGTGCCACGGCTCTGTGAGCCGTGCTTCTCCTCTCGTTCCATATTCCTGCTTCAAACATGTAACGAAGTCATTACAAGTCAACCCGTTTATTCGAGAAAGAGGACCTTTCCAACGGTGTGTTCCTAAATAGAAGTTTGGGAACAAGTTAACCCAGCACGGCTGGTTCATTCTGATAGCCGTAACCAAACTGATATTTTTTCTAAAATTTGCGAGCCGTTCGCAAACTTTTACCGTTAGTAATATGGATCGTCTCTCGCGATTCAACACGCTGTGATACGTGGATTCATTTCAATTAAGGTTGACGATGTCCGGTCCTGCTGAGCAATCCCAGTTTTTGAAACTTGCCTCTCGCGATGAAGCGGTAGCTCGTTTTCAGAAATATTTATCGCTGCAGCCACTCGGCATCGAGTCTGTGGAGTTGAGTCAATCGCTTGATCGGGTATTGGCACAAGATGTGATTGCCAATATCGACATTCCTGGTTTCGATCGTTCCAACATGGATGGCTTCGCGGTCTGTTCGCAAGATGTAGCCGGGGCGTCTGAGCGGGAATTGAAAACTCTGCTTCTGAATACCGAAGTCATCACACCGGGCCTACTGCCAATACAGG